>CALRME020000340.1:0-4328 GCA_943369045.1 Sphingobacterium thalpophilum | reverse complement strand
AGACCATCAACGATTTCGTCTCCGAGAGCACCGAGACTTTCGGCGTCATCGTCGAGAGCTCTCCCAATGCCGGCGCCGTGGCCAGCAGCAGCTTCACCATTCTTGACAACGACACCGCTCCTCTTTCCTTCTCCTATTCCCTGAGTGGCTCTGCGACCGTCACCGAAGGAGATGCCGCCACCTTCACCGTCTTTCGCAGCGGCAGCACGTCGTCGTCATCGACAGCCTACTTCTCGACCATCCAGAACCAAGGCTATTCCAATAGCTCGGACTACTTCGGCAACACCAATCTGGCGGTCTCATTTGCTGCGGGGCAGACCAGCGCGCAGGTCACCGTCCAGACCATCAACGATTTCGTCTCCGAGAGCACCGAGACTTTCGGCGTCATCGTCGAGAGCTCTCCCAATGCCGGCGCCGTGGCCAGCAGCAGCTTCACCATTCTTGACAACGACACCGCTCCGGTCTCTTTCTCCTATTCCCTGAGCGGCTCTGCGACTGTCACCGAAGGAGATGCAACCACCTTCACCGTCTTTCGCAGCGGCAGCACGTCGTCGTCATCGACAGCCTACTTCTCGACCATCCAGAAGCAGGGCTACTCCAACAGCTCGGACTACATCGGCCAATCCAATCTGGCGGTCTCATTTGCTGCGGGGCAGACCAGCGCACAGGTCACGGTCCAGACCATCAACGATTCCGTCTCCGAGAGCACCGAGACTTTCGGCGCCATCATCGAGAGCGCTCCCAATGCAGGCGCCGTGGCAAGCAGCAGCTTCACCATTCTTGACAACGACACCGCGCCGGTCTCTTTCTCCTATTCCCTGAGCGGCGCGGTGACCGTCACCGAAGGAGATGCAGCCACCTTTACCGTCTTTCGCAGCGGCAGCACATCGTCGTCGTCGACCGCCTACTTCTCGACCATCCAGAACCAGGGCTATTCCAACAACTCGGACTACTCCGGCCACAGCAATCTGGCAGTCTCATTTGCTGCAGGCCAGACCAGTGCTCTGGTCACGGTGCAGACTACCAAGGACCTGGCGGTCGAGTCCACCGAGATCTTTGGGGTCCTGATCGAAACCAGTCCCAATGCCGGTGCGGCGGCGAGCAGCACGTTCAGCATTCTTGACGCCTCGGCAGTGGCCAATCGCGCTCCCGTACTGGCCCGTCCCATCGCTGACCTGGCTGCCCCCGAAGGCGCAACTGGCAACTACACTTTTCCGGCCGATACCTTCAGCGATCCAGATGGCAACCATACCCTGACCTATTCGGCAGTGCAAAGCAACGGCTCGGCGTTGCCGGGCTGGCTGAGTTTCAATGCTGCGACCCGGTCCTTTAGCACCACGCCCACGGTCCCGCTCAATACGCCTGACGTGACAGTGCGGTTGACAGCAAGGGACACCGGCGGATTGAGCGTGTCCGACGAATTCGTCATCAGCACGCCCGCGCGCGTGCGGGAGGGCATATTCCTTGAGGGCAAAGCTGCAGGCGGCGCAGTATACGCAGGCCATCTGTACCTCGTGTACATGGACGCTACTGGCAAGGAATGGGTTATCCGCGGAGGCCACGCAATCAACCCGAACCCGTTCAATTTCGGCAACATAGTCATGGAGGCCGGCAACCTTTTGGCGGGATCGAGCGATGACCGGGGATCGCTGACTCCGGCGGATCGAGGACAAATAGCGATCGACATCGGGACCAGGTTGCCCGCCGACGTTTGGGCAACGATGGTCAGCTTCGCACAGGACATCGGAAGAAATAACGTCAACTACGACCTTATTGGCCCCAACAGCAACACAGTCACCGCCACCGTTTTGCATATCGTCGGAGTAGCGCTACCGGCAACGTTGCCGCTGACCAGCTGGCCTTCTTTTTTCCCATACCCCGGCAGCGGCCAACTACTGCAATTCGACTACGACCTTCGCGGCTCGTCGCATTCCGATACGCTGGTCGGGCATGTCAACAATGACCGGCTTTCGGGGGGCGCTGGCGATGACGCGCTCGATGGCCGGGCCGGTGTCGACACGGCTGTCTTCACTGGAAGCCGTGCCGCTTACACGGTGGCAAAGGCAGGATCCGGGTACACAGTTTCCGGACCCGATGGAACTGACACGCTCTCCAATATCGAACGGCTCCAGTTTTCCGACGGGAACATCGCCCTTGACGTCAATGGCGCGGCCGGCAACGCGGCAAAACTCATCGGGGCGGCATTCGGTACGGCCGGCTTGCAGCCAGCCCTGATCGGCGCGGGGCTACAGGCCTTTAACGCAGGCTCGACGATGCAGCAAGTGGCTGAAGCCGCCTTGAACACCGAATTGTTCAGGCAGATCGCCGGCTCGCGGACAAATGAAGCGGTGGTCAAGACGCTCTACACCAACGTGGTTGGCCATGCACCGCCCGCTGCTGAACTCCAATCCTTTCTGAACATGCTGCAAGCCGGTGTCAGCCAGGCTGAACTGCTCATGCTCGCGGCCAATAGCTCAGTCAATGCTGTCAATATCAATCTCGTCGGCCTGGATGCTTCCGGATTGAGTTATTTGTGAGTTAGGCCAGGGACGTGAGTACCTGACGCAGCACGCTCCAGGTCCTGCACCGTATCGATGTCGGTCACGATGCCGGCATCATCCAGCGCCAGGTGCAGCACCTGGCCTTGCGCCTGCTGCGTGCGCACCACGCTGACCGCGCCCTGGTCACCCGCGAGCTGAAGCAGGCCTTCGCGGCAGGCAGCGGAAAACCCCACCGGGTGGCCGCGCTTGCCCTGGTGGCTGGGCATCACCACCGCGTGCCTTGCCAGGCCCTGCATCACCCGCACCAGGCTTTCCGGCTGCACCAGCGGCAAATCACCCGGCAGGACCAGCCAGCCCCTGGCATCGGGCGTCGCGCGCACGGCGGCGGCGATGCTGTCGCCCATGCCGGCGTGGCCGCCCTGCTCCAGGTGCCAGGGCATGCCGCTGGCGCGCACGGCGTCCAGCGTGTGCTGCAGCACAGGCTTGCCGTTCAGCAGCGCCGCCAGCTTGTGGGTGGTGCCGCCGGAAGCGGCGAAGCGCTCGCCCCGGCCCGAAGCCAGCACGAGCACGACGATGGGACCCATGGCAGGCAGGCGCTCAGGCGACGGTGCAGCCGGGTGCCACGGCGGCCGTTGCAGCCACCGCGTTCTTCACTTCAATCACCTGTGCGATGACCGACACCGCAATCTCCGCCGGCGTCTTCGCGCCTATGCGCAGGCCGACGGGCCCATGCAGGCGTGACAGCTCGGCTTCCGTCAGGTCGAAGTGCTCGGCCAGACGCTTCTTGCGCGTGGCCTGGTTGCGCGTGGAGCCCAGGGCGCCCACATAGAAAGCCGAGGAGCGCAGCGCCTCGATCAGCGCCATGTCGTCGAGCTTGGGGTCGTGCGTGAGCGCGACGATGGCGGTGTGCGCATCGGGCTTCATCTCGCGCACCACGTCGTCGGGCATGCCCGTGAGCAGCGTGGCGCCGGGCGCCAGGGCGCTCGCGTATTCCTCGCGCGGGTCGCAGACCAGCACCTCGAAATCAAGCATCTGCGCGATCTGCGCGACCGCCTGCGACAGCTGCCCAGCGCCAATCAGCAGCATGCGCCACTTCGGGCCGAACAGCGTGGTCAGCGTGAGGCCATCGAACTGCATCGAAGCATCGCGTCCGGCGGATGCCAGCGCCACCGAGCCCGTCGCCAGCGTGAGCGTGCGAGCCACCAGTTCATGGGCCGCGGTTCGCGCGAGCAGTTCCTCGACCCAGGCCGTCTCGCGCAAGGGCTCCTGCACCAGGCGCAGCGTGCCGCCGCAGGGCAGGCCGAAGCGCGCGGCTTCTTCCTTGCTCACGCCGTAGGCAATCATCGAGGGCTTGCCGCTGGCCATGCTTTCATATTCACCGGCCTTGATCCGCGCGATCAGGTCGTCTTCCACGCAGCCGCCCGAGACCGAGCCGCTGACCATGCCGTCGTCGCGCACGGCCAGCAGGGCGCCAGGCGGACGCGGCGCGCTGCCCCAGGTTTCCACCACGGTGACCAGCGTCACGCCGTGCCCGGCGCGGCGCCAGGCCAGCGCGTCCGTCAGGACGCGCAGGTCAAGGCTTTCCATCAGATGTCTTTCAAGCCGACTTGATCGCGTCGGCCGTGATGGGCAGTTTACGCACCCGCTTGCCGGTCAGGGTGGCCACGGCATTGGCAATTGCGGGCACCACCACAGCAGTGGCCGGCTCACCGATGCCGCCGGGCTTTTCGCTGCTGTTGACCAGGATGATGTCGATGGCCGGGGCCTCGTTCATCCGCACCACCGGGAACTGGTGGTAATTGGTCTGCTGCACGCGGCCCTTCTCGA
>CALRME020000339.1:0-4344 GCA_943369045.1 Sphingobacterium thalpophilum | reverse complement strand
CGGTGCCATGGGCTGTGTAGGCGCCCTCATCCTGGCGGCCATCCACAAGCGCCTTACGCGCGCCCTGGTGTGGGATGCGATGGTAGGCACGATGCGCCTGACGGCCATGGTGGTGTTCATCCTGATCGGCTCGCGCGTATTCTCGATGGTGTTCCAGGGCGTGGACGGCGCCAAGTGGGTCGAGCACCTGCTCACCGGCCTGCCGGGCGGCCAGGTCGGCTTCCTGATCGTCGTGAACATCTTCATCTTTTTCCTGGCGTTCTTCCTGGACTTCTTCGAGATCGCCTTCATCATCCTTCCAATGCTCGGGCCGGTGGCCGACAAGATGGGCATCGACCTGATCTGGTTCGGTGTGCTGCTGTGCGTGAACATGCAGACCAGCTTCATGCACCCGCCGTTCGGCTTTGCCCTGTTCTACCTGCGCGGCATCGCCGACACGCTCTACAAGGAAAAGCGGATCGACGTGCCGGTCAAGTCCAACGACATCTACATGGGCTCGATCCCGTGGGTGATCATGCAGGTGATCCTGGTGGTGATCGTGATCTTCGTGCCGCAGACGGTGACCATGTTCCTGGACAAGGAAGTCAAGGTCGATATCGACAAGGTGAAGATCGAGATTCCCTCCGAGGCGTTCGACAAGCCGGCGCCCGAACTCAAGGCCGGTGAAACGCAGGGCCAGCGCGACACGCAGAACGCCGACGACGAGCAAAAGAAGCTCGATGACCTGTTCAACACACCGAAGAAGTGAACGCAGACCTGATTGAAGCGCTGGGGCCACCACCCTTTCGCTTCACCCCCTCGCAGGGCCCCTCGATGCAGGGGCCTGCTTTTTCCACGGTCTTCAGGCTGCTGGCCACCGCGCTGGTCTTCGGCGCGGTGTACTGGTTCGTGAGCCTGTGGTACGGCGGCAAGGTGGTGGGCGGCGTCGTGTCCATCATGACGTGGTTCCTCGCGGCGCTGGCGATGATGGTCTACACATGGTGGTGCATCGTGCGCAGTGTCACACGGCTCGACGGCGCGGCGCTCTACCAGAGCTGGGTCTGGGACAAGAAGATGGAGCTGCGCGAACTGGCTTACGGCAAGCTGGTCCGCGTGCGCGGGCTCGACTGGCTGATCGCGCCGCGCCTTTACGTGCGCACCCTGATGGGCAAGTTCGCCGTCTTCTATGCCGCCGACCCGGCACTGATCGCGGAGTTCGAGCGGCTGGTCGTGGAACTCAAGACGTTCCGCGAGATGCGCTAGGCCGCCAAGCATATTCCGCGCGGCCTGCAGGCCGAAAAGCTTCCACAAGCCGCACGGATATTGCTTGACCGTTTCGCAGACGCAAAAAAGCCCCGCACGGCGGGGCTTTTTCATGAGCGCGAAAAGCTCAGAGCTTGACGGTCTGCATGTACTGATCGAAGCGCGACTCGCAGAAACGGGCCCACAGGATCTGGTCCTTCTGGAAGTTGCGGTAGTCGGCGTAGATCTTTTTCCAGGCCGGATTCTTGGTGTCCAGTTCGTCGTAGGTCTGCATGGCGGCCTTGAAGGACGCATCCAGGATTTCCTTGTTGAAAGGCAGCAGCTTGGTCTTGGCGCCCACCAGCTGCTTGAGCGCGGTCGGGTTGAGCGCGTCGTACTTGGCCGTCATGTCCAGCGTGGTCAGCGCCGATGCGGCTTCCAGGATGGCCTTGTTTTCCGGCGACAACGCATCCCAGGCGGCCTTGTTGACGTAGCCCGCCACTTCCGGTCCGCCTTCCCACCAGCCAGGGTAGTAGTAGTTGGGCGCGACCTTGTTGAAGCCCAGCTTCTGGTCGTCATACGGGCCGACCCATTCAGCCGCGTCGATGGTGCCCTTCTCCAGCGCCTGGTAGAGCTCGCCGCCGGGCAGGTTCTGCGGGACCACGCCCAGCTTTTCCAGCACCTTGCCGGCAAAGCCGCCGACGCGGAACTTCAGGCCCTTGAGGTCGGCCACGGTCTTGATTTCCTTGCGGAACCAGCCGCCCATCTGGGCGCCGGTGTTGCCCGCTGCCAGGCTCACGATGTTGTAGCCGGCGTAGAACTCATTCATCAGCTTGCGCCCGTTGCCGTGCATCATCCAGCTGTTGGTCTGGCGGGTGTTCATGCCGAACGGGATGGCCGCACCCAGCGCGAAGACCTCGTTCTTGCCGAAAAAGTAGTAGCCCACGGTGTGGGCCATCTCGATGGAGCCCTGCTGCACGCCGTCGACCACGCTGAAGGCGGGCATCAGCTCGCCGGCCGCATGGACGGAGATCTCGAACTTGCCGCCGGACATGGCGCGTACGGCCTTGGCGAAGACTTCGCCGCCGCCATAGATCGTATCTAGCGATTTGGGAAAGCTCGAGGCCATGCGCCAGCGAATGGCGGCCTGGGCGTGAACGGCCGGTGCGATGCCGGCTGCGAGTACGCCGGCGATGCCCGCGTTTTTGATGACTGAACGACGGTCCATGAATTCTCCTTTGGGAAGCCTTGCATGCTAGTGGCGCGGGTGCAGTGAAGCTGTCACAAGGCTGTGGGCATCCGTAGGGAATTGTCTTTAAGAACCATGGCGTATGACCGTGCACAGCCGCACGGTTTTTCATTACCCGTTGCGCGGCCCTTAGCGCTTGCGCGTTACACCCGCGCGCGCGTACACGCAAAAAAAAGCCGCACAACGTGCGGCCTTTTTGCTTGCAGGAGCGAGCCTGCAGGGATTACAGCTTCTGTGCTTGCATGAAGCGGTCGAAGCCCATTTCGGTGAAACGGAACCACAGGTTCTGGTCGGCGCGGAACTTGGTGAAGTCGGCGTAGATCTTCTTCCAGTTCTCGTTCTTGGCACCCAGCTCTTCGTACAGGGCCATGGCTTCCTTGAACGCGGCGCTCAGCACGTCGTTCGGGAAGGGGCGCAGCTTGGTGCCGGCGCCAACCAGTTGCTTCAAGGCACCCGGGTTGCGTGCATCGTACTTGGCCTGCATGTCCACGTGGGCGTGCGACGCGGCTGCTTCCACGATGGCCTTGTACTCGGGCGACAGTGCGTCGAATGCCTTCTGGTTGATGAACACGTCCAGCTGCGGGCCGCCTTCCCACCAGCCGGGGTAGTAGTAGAACGGTGCGACCTTGTTGAAGCCCAGCTTCTGGTCGTCGTACGGTCCCACCCACTCGGCCGCGTCGATCGTGCCTTTTTCCAGCGCAGGGTAGATTTCGCCGCCGGGGATGTTCTGCGGCACGCCGCCGATGCGTTCGAGCACCTTGCCGCCGAAGCCGCCGATGCGCATCTTCATGCCCTTGATGTCCTTGAGCGACTTGATTTCCTTGCGGTACCAGCCGCCCATCTGCGAGCCGGTGTTGCCGCAGGGGAAGTTGACGATGCTGTACTTGGCGTAGAACTCGCGCATCAGCTTCATGCCGTTGCCCTCGAACATCCAGGCGCTCATCTGGCGGCTGTTCAGGCCGAAGGGAATCGCGCAGCCCAGGGCGAAGCACTCGTCCTTGCCGAAGAAATAGTACGGTGCCGTGTGGGCCGCTTCAACGGAGCCTTGCTGCACGCCATCGACCACGCCGAAGGCAGGCATCAGCTCGCCGGCGGCGTGCACCGAGATTTCAAACTTGCCGCCCGACATGGCCTTGACCTTGTCTGCGAAGGTGACTGCGCCGCCGAAGATGGTGTCCAGCGACTTGGGGAAGCTGGAGGCCAGGCGCCAGCGCACGGTGGCCTGGGCATTGACGACTGCCGGCGCAACGCCTGCTGCCAGCACGCCGGCGATGCCTGCGTTCTTGATGAGTGATCGACGATCCATGGAATGTCTCCTCTGGGTTATAAGAAAAGCTTGCTGAAGAATTTGTTTTGACACACGAAAGTGTTGTCAAACCAGCCGCCATTCTAGGAACGGGCGCACTTAGGTACTCAGGGGTTTTCCCTTGAGACAAAGCGTGGCGAAGGCCTGTTTCAGCCTTCTGTCAGGAACGCTGCGCAGCCGTTGTTCAGTTGACGACCTTGAGCGCGGGCGGCACATGCGCCAACAGGCCGTCAAAGCGCGCGCGCACCGACGCCTCGATGCCCTCAGCATCGAGCCCTTGCAACGACAACAGGCGAGCCGGGTCGCCGTGCTCGATGAACACGTCGGGCAGCCCGAGTTGCAGCAACGGCTTCTCTACACCAGCAGCGGCCAGCGCTTCGGCCACCGCACTCCCCGCACCGCCCATCACCGAGCCCTCTTCCAGCGTCACCAGCGCTTCATGCCCGGCCGCCACCTGGAGCAGCAAGGCCGTATCGATGGGCTTGGCCCAGCGCATGTTCACCACCGTCGCGCCCAGGCGCCCGGCTGCGGCCAGCGCCGGGTGCAGCAGCGTACCAAAGGCCAGGAT
>CALRME020000338.1:0-4345 GCA_943369045.1 Sphingobacterium thalpophilum | reverse complement strand
GGCTTCGGCCTCTGGCTGCAGCCCATCACCCAGGCCCAGGGCTGGACGCGGGAAACCTTCTCTTTTGCGCTGGCCATCCAGAACCTGTCCTGGGGTGTGTTCGGCATCTTCGCCGGCATGATGGCCGACCGCTTCGGCGCCTTCCGGGTACTGATCCTGGGCAGCGTCCTCTACGCGCTGGGCCTGGCGGGCATGGCCCTGTCGCCCACCCCCTTCCTTTTCACCATGACCGCTGGCGTGCTGCTTGGCGCAGCCCAGGCGGGGACCACCTACGCAGTGGTCTACGGCGTCATCGGCCGGCAGATTGACCCGGCCAAGCGTTCCTGGGCCATGGGTGTAGCCGCGGCGGCCGGGTCCTTCGGCCAGTTCCTGATGGTTCCGGTGGAAGGCTTCCTTATCAGTGGCTTCGGCTGGCAGCAGGCGCTTCTGACGCTCAGCCTGTTTGTCCTGTTGATCACCCCGCTGGCACTGGGCCTGCGCGAACCCGGCTTCGCCGGCGGCGCGGCACCGGTGCGGGAACAGTCCATCGTGCAGGCGCTGCGCGAGGCCTTCAAATACCCCAGCTTCCAGTTGCTGATGGCCGGCTACTTTGTCTGCGGCTTCCAGGTGGTGTTCATCGGCGTGCACATGCCCAGCTACCTCAAGGACAAGGGACTGTCGCCCGAAGTCGCGAGCTATGCGCTGGCGCTGATCGGCCTGTTCAACGTGTTTGGCACCTACATCGCGGGCACGCTGGGCCAGAAAATGGCCAAGCGCAAGATCCTGGCCTTCATCTACTTCGCCCGGGCCGTGGCCATTGCCATCTTCCTGGTCGTTCCGCTGTCACCGCTGTCGGTCTACGTCTTCGCCGCCACCATGGGCCTGCTGTGGCTCTCCACCGTGCCGCCGACCAACGCCACCGTTGCGCAGATCTTTGGCGTGGCGCACCTGTCGATGCTGGGCGGCTTCGTATTCTTCAGCCACCAGATCGGCTCGTTCATGGGCGTGTGGCTGGGCGGCTACCTCTACGACCGCACCGGCAGCTACGACGTGGTCTGGTACATCGCCATTGCGCTGGGCATCTTCGCGGCCATTGTGAACCTGCCGGTCAAGGAAGCCGCCATCGAGCGCGTGCCGGCGCCGCAAGGAGCCTGAATGTCCGTGCGCAACCGCAAGCTTGTCGCCTGGGCGACCGCGATCGCGGCCTGCCTGGCGGTGTTTGCCCTGTACACGCGGCCCGAGGTGATGGTCACACTCGCTGACCAGCTCTGGGCCTGCTTCAACTGACATGAAAACCTATGTGATCACCGGCGCCTCCGACGGGATTGGCGCCGAAATGGCGCGGCAGCTCGCCGCTACGCATGGCGCACAGGCCGGCATTGTGCTGGCCGCCCGCAGCCGCGAAAAGCTCGAAGCCGTCGCGGCGCGGTGCGCGGAATCCGGGGCGCAGACGCTGGTTGTGCCCATGGATGTTTCCGACGAAGCACAGTGCCGCGAGCTTGTGGCGCTTGCTGTACAGAAATTCGGCCGTATCGACGCGCTCGTCAACAATGCGGGCGTGTCGGCCCAGGCGCTGTTCTCCGACGTAAAAGCGCAGGACCTGCACTGGTACGAAAACCTGATGAAGATCAACCTCTGGGGTGCCGTGTGGTGCACGCATGCGGCCTTGCCCCACCTGAAGGCGAGCACAGGCCACATCGTGGCAGTTTCCTCGCTGGCCGGCCTGGTCGGTGTGCCCGGCCGCACGGCCTACAGCGCGACCAAGTTCGCGATGACCGGTTTTTTCGAAGCCCTTCGCATTGAACTCAAGGCGGCCGGCGTGAGCGTCACGACCGCCTACCCCGGCGTGGTCGCCACCAACATCCGCTACCGCGGCTTCAACGCCCAGGGCGTGGCTGCCGGCTCCAGCGGCCTCAAGGAAGACAAGGCGATGAGCGTGGAAGAATGCGCCCGCCTCATCCTCGGCGGCATGAACCGCCGCGAACGCGAGGTCGTGATGACCACGCAGGGCAAGCTGGGGCGCTTCATCAAGCTGATTGCACCGGGACTTGTGGAAAAGATGGCCCTTGCCGCACTGAAGGACGACGTCAAACCGCATTAAGCTCCATCCATGCACGGCACCGAAGAAACATCCGCGTGGGTCAAGCGCTGGTCGCACCTGGTGCCTGCAGCAGGCGCCGTGCTGGACGTGGCCTGCGGTGCAGGACGGCACATGGCGTGGTTCGCAGCGCTGGGCCATCCTGTGACCGGCGTTGACCGCTCCGGCGATGCGCTGGCCGCCGCCGCAGCCCATGGGGAGACCGTGCTGGCCGACATCGAAAACGGCCCCTGGCCCTTCACCGGGCGGGCGTTTGCCGGCGTTGTCGTCACCAACTACCTCTGGCGGCCATTGTTGCCCGCCATCGTCCAGAGCCTGGCACCCGGCGGCGTCCTGATCTACGAGACCTTCGCGGCCGGCAATGAAACGGTGGGAAAGCCTTCGCGGCCCGACTTCCTGCTCCAGCCGGGCGAGTTGCTGCGGGCGTGCGAAGCCCTGCGAGTCGTGGCCTATGAAGACGGCTTTGCGCAATCGCCGGCGCGGTTTATCCAGCGCATCGCCGCCGTTGCTCCCGGCGCCGGGGAACGTCCGGCGCGTTACGGGCTCTAGGTAGAATGCTTCTTTCCCGTTAAATCCCCGTACATGACACCGATTACAGGCAGCATCGTGGCGCTCGTCACCCCGATGCATGAAGACGGCAGCGTGGACTACCCCACCCTGCGCAAGCTCATTGACTGGCACATCGCCGAAGGCACGGACTGCATTGGCGTGGTCGGGACCACGGGCGAATCGCCCACCGTCAATGTCGAAGAGCACCGCGAGATCATCCGCGTGTCGGTCGAGCAGGCCGCAAAGCGCGTGCCGATCATGGCGGGCTGCGGCGCGAACTCCACCGCGGAAGCCATTGAGCTGGCGCAATTCGCCAAAACGGTCGGCGCCGACTGCCAGCTGCAGGTCGTGCCCTACTACAACAAGCCCACCCAGGAAGGCCAGTACCTTCACTTCAAGGCAATTGCCGAGGCCGTGGGCGACCTGCCGACCATTCTCTACAACGTGCCCGGCCGCACCGTTGCGGACATGGGGCATGAGACGGTGATTCGCCTCTCAACGGTGCCCGGCATCGTCGGCATCAAGGAAGCCACCGGCAACATAGAACGGGCGCAATGGCTGATCCGTGAGCTGCCGAAGGGCTTTGCCGTGTATTCCGGGGACGACCCGACCGCCGTGGCGCTGATGCTGTGCGGCGGCCAGGGCAATGTGAGCGTGACGGCCAACGTCGCGCCGCGCCTGATGCACGAGCTGTGCGCGGCCGCCGTAGCCGGCGATGTGAAGCGCGCGATGGAAATCCAGGTCCACTTGATGCCGGTGCACAAGCACCTGTTCGTGGAAGCCAACCCGATTCCGGTCAAATGGGCTCTGGCCCGCATGGGCCGGTGCGGCGGCGCGCTGCGGTTGCCGATGACGCAGCTGACGCAGGCCAATGAGGCGGTGGTAGAAGGCGCGCTGCGCGCCAGCGGCCTTCTGGGCTGATCCGCAAATCAAGACAACGAGGAAACGACGTGAGCAAAACCGGAAATCTGTGTGTGATGGGCATCGCCCTGGCGCTGGCGGGCTGCAGCGTGATGGAAGGCGAGAAGATCGACTACAAGAGCGCCGGCAAGGGCACGTCGCTTGAAATCCCCCCGGACCTGACGCAGCTGTCGCGCGAAACGCGCTTCGTCGTCCCCGGCGGCGCCGTCACGGCCAGCAGCTACCAGATCGGGCAGGCCGCTCCGGGCGCGCCAACGGCAGCCTCGGCGGTTGGCGACGTGCGCATTGAAAGGGTTGGTGCGCAGCGCTGGCTGGTCGTCAACCGCCCCGCCGACCAGCTGTGGAGCCCGATCCGTGACTTCTGGCAGGAAAACGGCTTCCTGCTGACCGTCGACCAGTCCAGTCTGGGCATCATGGAAACCGACTGGGCCGAGAACCGCGCCAAGATCCCCCAGGATTTCATCCGCAATGCGCTGGGCAAGGTGTTCGACTCCCTTTATTCAACGTCCGAGCGGGACCGGTTCCGCACACGGCTGGAGCGCACGCCCAGCGGCGGCACCGAAATCTTCGTCAGCCATCGCGGCATGGTCGAGGTCTACAGCAACAAGGAAAAAGACCAGACGGTCTGGCAGCCCCGCCCCACCGACCCGGAGCTGGAAAATGAATTCCTGCGCCGCCTGATGGTCAAGCTGGGCGTGCCGCAGGAACAGGCCCGCGCCGTGGTCGCCTCGGGTGCCACCAAGCCAACCTCGCGAGTGGCCACTGCCAACAACACGCCGGTCGTGGTGATCGACGAAG
>CALRME020000337.1:0-4348 GCA_943369045.1 Sphingobacterium thalpophilum | reverse complement strand
GTGGCCCTTGAGCGCGGAGATCGGCACCGTGGCGCGCACGCTGATGCCCGCCGCGGAGGCAAAAGCCGCCAGCGCGCCGCTGATATTGGCGAAAGCCCGGGTCGGGTCCTCCACCGCGTCCAGCTTGTTGACCGCGAACACGATGGACGGCACGCGCAGCAGGTTCACGAGCAGTGAATGGCGGCGGGTCTGCGGCAGCAATTCCATGCCCGCGTCCTGCCATTGCAGCTTGGTGGCATCGACCAGCACCACGGCGGCGTCGGCACTCGACGCGGCCGTCACCATGTTGCGCGTGTACTGCTCATGGCCCGGCGCGTCGCCGATGATGAACTTGCGGCCAGGCGTGGCGAAGTACCGGTAAGCAACGTCGATGGTGATGCCCTGTTCGCGCTCGGCCGACAGGCCGTCGGTCAGCAGCGCCAGGTCGGTTTCGCCGGAACGCTGAACGCCGGCGAGCTGGTCGGCCAGGACGGCCTTGCTGTCGACAAGGAGGCGGCCGATCAACGTGCTCTTGCCGTCGTCGACCGAGCCGCAGGTGATGAATTTCAGCGCCGCTGTGTGCTCGCTCATCAGAAGTACCCGTCTTTCTTGCGCTTTTCCATGGAGGCGTCGGAGGTTTTGTCGTCCATGCGCGTGGCGCCGCGCTCGCTGACCTCGACCGTCAGGGTTTCCAGCACCACTTCCGCCGCATTGGCTGCAGGGCTGTCGACCGGGCAGGTGCAGGTGATGTCGCCGACGGTGCGAAAGCGCACCGTGCGCGTGACGACTTCTTCGCCGTCCCTGGGCGGTGTCAGTTCGGTCACTGGCACGAGCAGGCCCTTGCGTTCAATCACCTGGCGCTGGTGCGCGTAGTAGATGGACGGCAGGGCAATTTTTTCGCGCTCGATGTACTGCCAGACGTCCAGTTCGGTCCAGTTGCTGATGGGGAACACCCGGAAGTGCTCGCCCGGCGCCAGGCGGGTGTTGAACAGCGTCCACAGCTCCGGGCGCTGGGCCTTGGGCTGCCACTGGCCGAAGCTGTCGCGGTGCGAAAAGATGCGCTCCTTGGCGCGGGCCTTTTCCTCGTCGCGCCGGGCCCCACCAATCAGCGCGTCGAAGCGGAACTCCTCGATGGCTTCCAGCAGCGTGACCGACTGGTGCACGTTGCGTGATTCGCCCGGGTGGGCCAGGCGCACCGTGCCGCGCTTCATGGAGTCTTCAACGCTGCGCACGATCAGCTCTGCGCCCAGTTCCTTGGCGCGGAAGTCACGGAAATCCGTTACCTCGGGGAAGTTGTGGCCGGTGTCGATCATCAGCAGCGGGTAGGGGATGCGGCCCTTGCCGAAGGCTTTTTCCGCACAGCGCAGCATGACCAGCGAGTCCTTGCCGCCGGAGAACAGCAGGGTGGGCCGCTCAAATGCGGCGGCGACCTCGCGCAGCACAAAAACGGCTTCTTCTTCCAGCGCGTCGAGATGGCTGTTGCTCAAATGGCCGAGCAATTGGGGCTCCGTTCTGGCGTTCATGCGGGGATTTCTCTGATGGGGATGATGGAGGAGGCGCCGTCAACGTGCAAGCCGCATTCCTTGGCGCCTTCCTGCTCCCACCACCAGCGGCCCGAGCGCGGGTCCTCGCCGAGCGTCACCGCGCGGGTACAGGGGGCGCAGCCAATGCTGGGGAAAAACTGGTCGTGCAGCGGGTTGTAGGGAATCTTGTGCAGGGCGATGTAATGCCATACGTCGCCCCAGGTCCAGCGGGCCAGCGGGTTGATCTTCACGCGCTCGGCCTGCGTCTCGATAGGCTCGACGGCGGCGCGCGCGTTGGACTGTTCGCGGCGCAGGCCCGTGAGCCAGCCCTTTTTGCCCGCCAGGGCGCGTTCCAGCGGCTCCATCTTGCGGATGTCGCAGCAATGCTTGCGCAGTTCCACGGTCTGGTACATGGCCTGCTTGCCGAATTTCTGCACGTAGGCGGCGGCCATTTCCGGGTCCGGCCGGTAGACATCCACCGCGCGCTGGTAGCGGTTTTCCAGGCGCCCCAGCAACGCCAGCGTCTTAGGGTGCAGCATGCCGGTGTCGAGCACGAAGATGGAGGCTTCGGTGCCCGTCTCGTGCAGCAGGTGGGTGATCACCATGTCTTCGGCGCCCAGGCTCGATGCCTGCGCCAGCGGCGAATACTCAAGCTCGGCGCCCTGCAGCAGGTGGATGCTCTGTTCAAGCTTGGCGTTGAAGTCGGCGGAAGGTTTGGCGTACAGCGCGATGGCACTCATGTCGGCTCCCGTTACAGGCCCTTGAACAGCGGCGCCACATTCACGGCGTCGCCCTGGTAGAAGGCGCTGTAGCGGTCGAACTGGCGCTGGGCAAAGGCCAGGTCCTGGTCCTCGCGCAGGACTGCACTGGAGAAGCCCGTGCGCTGCATCTGCACCAGCTGGTCGACCAGCACATCGCCGATCGCGCGGATCTCGCCCTTGAAGCCGAGCCGGCGGCGCAGCAGGAAAGCCTGGCTGAAAGCGCGGCCGTCGGAGAATTTGGGGAAGTTAAGCTCAATCACCTGCACACCGTCGAGCGACACCGCCTGCGGGTCCGCATCGTTGGGGAGTGCAAGAGAAGGGCCGCCAGAGCTTTCCTGGTGTGCTTTTGCAGCTATCAATTTCATAGTAATCGCCATCATGCCACCTGCTTTTCCGCGAAACGCGCGCCGTTGGCGGCCGCCTTGAAGGGCTCGATGCCCACCCGCTTGAGCGTTGCAATGAAGGTCTCGCCCTTGCCTTCGACGGTCTGGCGCTGGCTGCGGTAGGTCTCCAGCACGGCTTCGATCACTTCCGGCACTTCGGCAGCGGAGAACGAGGGACCGACCACCTTGCCGGCCGCCGCCGCGCCCGACAGCGCGGAGCCGTCCGAGCCGCCGAGGGTCACCTGGTACCACTCCTTGCCGTCCTTGTCGACGCCCAGGATGCCGATGTGGCCGCTGTGGTGGTGGCCGCAGGAATTGATGCAGCCACTGATGTGCAGGTCGATCTCACCGATGTCGTGCAACTCGTCCAGGTCCTGGTAGCGCTGCGTGATGGCTTCGGCGATCGGCAGCGAGCGGGCATTGGCCAGCGAGCAGAAGTCGCCGCCGGGGCAGGCGATCATGTCGGTCAGGAGGCGGATGTTGGAGCGTGCAAAGCCGGCCTTGCGCGCTGCGTGCCACAGGGCGGGCAGGTCGCTGGCCGCGACCCAGGGCAGCACCAGGTTCTGGTCGTGCGTGACCCGCGCCTCGCCGGCGGAGAACTGGTCCGCGAGGTCGGCGGCTGTATCGAGCTGGTCGGCGGTGGCGTCACCGGGTGCCTGGCCCAGGCGCTTGAACGACAGCGTCACGGCGCGTAGTTCGGGGTTCTTGTGCGCGGCCACGTTCTGCTGCAGCCAGCGGTCATAGTCGGTGTCGGCCTGGGCGCCGGCGCGCAGGATGTCGCCGACCTTGGCCTGGGCGCCCTTGCGCGACTGGCTGATCACCGGGGCCACGAAAGAGGCCGAGACGCGGTCCAGCTCAGCCTGGGTGATGGTGTGTGGCGCGCCATCGAGCTCGACGATGCCCTTGTACTCGGCTTCCACCTCGTCGATGTAGCGCTGGCCTTCGGCCTTGACCAGGATCTTGATGCGGGCCTTGTACATGTTGTCGCGGCGGCCCCAGCGGTTGTAGACGCGCACCACGGCTTCGAGGTAGTTGAGGATCTGGTCCCACGGCAGGAACTCGCGGATCACTGTGGCGATGACCGGCGTGCGGCCCATGCCGCCGCCCACCAGAACCTTGAAGCCGACCTCGCCGGCTTCATTCTTCGCCACGTGCAGGCCCACGTCGTGCCAGTAGGTGGCGGCGCGGTCCTCGGCGGCGCCGGAGACGGCGATCTTGAACTTGCGCGGCAGGAAGGCGAACTCCGGGTGCAGCGTGCTCCACTGGCGCAGGATTTCGCAGTAGGGGCGCGGGTCGACGATTTCGTCCACCGCGATGCCGGCGCGCTCGTCGCTGGTGATGTTGCGGATGCAGTTGCCGCTGGTCTGGATGCCGTGCATGTCGACGCTGGCCAGCAGGTCCATCACGTCGGCCGACTTGTCCAGCGGGATCCAGTTGAACTGCACGTTCTGGCGGGTGGTGAAGTGGCCGTAACCCACCGTGAGGCTGGAGTGCACCGAGCCAACCGGGGCGTAGCCGGCCGGCAGGGGCACCGGGCCCAGCAGGTCCTGTTTGGCCTGGGCGTCCTGCAGCAGGGCCGCAGTGGGCTGGTCGTAGTCACGGGCAATGCGGCCGAGCACGCGAAGCTGCGCGCTGGACAGCTCGCCATAGGGCACGGCGACTCGCAGCATGGGCGCGTAACGCTGGACGTACCAGCCGTTTT
>CALRME020000336.1:0-4371 GCA_943369045.1 Sphingobacterium thalpophilum | reverse complement strand
TCCGGCCTGGGTTTCGGCGCTGCGCGAGAAGTTCGGCCCCATCAAAAGCCGGCTGATCGCGCTGAACGTGCACGACGCGGTGATGCGCCTGGTCGAAGGAGGTTGCGACGTCCTGATTGCCTACCACCACGCCTCCCAGCCCTTTCAGCTGGACGCCGACCGCTACGAGATGGTCACACTCGGCCAGGAAGTGCTGGCGCCTTATGTGAAGGGCGATGCCCAGGGCGAACCGCTGTTCAGGCTGCCCGGCCGCGCGGGCCAGCCGCTGCCCTACCTGGGTTATGCGCCGGGTGCCTACCTGGGCCGCGTGACGGACCTTATCCTCAAGCAGTCGAGCACCGCGATCCACCTGGACCGGGTCTACGAAACCGATATGGCCGAAGGCCTGAAGGTGATGGCGCTGGAAGGCCACGGGATCGCCTTCCTGCCGTACAGCGCCGTGAAGAAAGAACTTCGCGCCAAACGCCTGGTCAACGCCGCACCGGCCGACATCAAAGGGCTGGAGATGACGATGGAAGTGCGTGCTTACCGGGAAAAGCCCGTGGGCAAGGAAGCGCCCAAGGGGACGGCCCAGGCCTTGTGGGCCTACCTGGCGGCCCAGAACGCCGGAAAATAGCGGCAGCGAGTCACTCCCCCGGGAAGGTGATTTTCAGGGTTATAAATTTCTTGCATAACCCGGCGCACAAACAGCATTGGCGTTAAAGCAGGCGCAACCCTACAGTTCGCGCCATCGCAAAAACGGCTGTCACACACATGTCTTCTGAATTTCGGGTCGAACAGGATTTCCTCGGTGAAAAGCAGATTCCGGCACAAGCCTACTGGGGTGTGCACACCTCCCGTGCGGTAGAAAACTTCCCGATTTCCGGCACGCCCATTTCGGCCATGCCCGAGCTGATCAAGGCCTTCGGTTACGTCAAGAAAGCCACTGCCCGCGCCAATGCCGAGCTCGGCGCGCTCGACCGCAAGCGGGCCACGGCCATCATGAGCGCCTGCGAAAAGCTCATCGCCGGCCAGTTCCACGAGCAGTTCGTGGTGGACGTGATCCAGGGCGGTGCGGGCACCTCAACCAACATGAATGCCAACGAGGTGATCGCCAACCTGGCGCTGGAAAAGCTGGGCTTCGAGAAGGGCCGCTACGACGTGCTCCACCCCAACGACCACGTCAATGCCTCGCAGAGCACCAACGACGTCTACCCCACGGCGGTTCGCCTCGCCCTGTGGGCCGGCATCGACGGCCTGCTGGGCTCCATGGCCACGCTGCGCAAGGGCTTCGAGGCCAAGGCCGACGAATTCAAGAGTGTTCTCAAGATCGGCCGCACCCAGTTGCAGGACGCCGTGCCCATGACGCTGGGCCAGGAGTTTTCCACCTACGCGGTGATGATCGAGGAGGACGAGGCCCGCCTGCGCGAGGCCCGTGCCCTGATCCAGGAAATCAACCTGGGCGCGACGGCGATCGGCACCGGCATCAACTCGCCCCATGGCTATGCCGACCTGGCCTGCAAGTACCTGGCGGAGGAAAGCGGCATCCCGGTGGTCAAGGCCCACAACCTGATCGAGGCGACGCAGGACACGGGCGCTTTCGTGCAGCTCTCGGGCGTGCTCAAGCGCGTGGCGACCAAGCTGTCGAAGACCTGCAACGACTTGCGCCTGCTCTCGAGCGGGCCGCAGGCAGGCTTCGGCGACATCAAGCTGCCGCCGCGCCAGGCCGGCTCGTCCATCATGCCGGGCAAGGTCAACCCGGTGATCCCGGAGGTGATGAACCAGGTGGCCTTCGAGGTGATCGGCAATGACATCACCGTCACCATGGCATCGGAAGCCGGCCAGTTGCAGCTCAATGCCTTCGAGCCCATCATGGGCTGGAGCCTGTTCAAGAGCATCACGCACCTGTCCCACGCCTGCCTGACGCTCAACACCAACTGCGTGGCGGGCATCGAGGCCAATCATGAGTTGCTGGCAAAGCGGGTGCGCGAGTCGATCACGCTGGTGACGGCGCTCAATCCCATAATCGGCTATGAGAAGGCGGCGCTGATCGCCAAGACCGCCATGGCCACCGGCGCACCGATTGACGAGGTGGCCGAGTCGCTGGGCATCATGACGCGGCAACAGATCGAGGCACTGCTGGTACCGGAAAAGCTGACGCAGCCCTTGCGCCCCGCGGACTGAAATACGTACCAGGCACAAAGCCTGCTTATCCACCTGTTGAAGATGAAAATGAACGCACCACGTTGGGGAATAGCTTTGGCCTTTGCGGCCCTGGGCTGGGCATCGGCAGTCAGCGCGCAGCAAAGCGTGCTCGAGCGCGTGAAAGCCGGCGGCAAGCTGGTCATCGCGCACCGCGAGTCGTCCGTGCCCTTCTCGTATGTCGACCCGGACACTAGAAAGCCCGTGGGCTACGCGGTGGACCTGTGCCTGAAACTGGCCGAGGCCGTGGGCAAGCGCGTGGGCGTGAAGAACGTGCCGGTTGAATTCATGCAGGTCACGCCTGCCAATCGCATCACGGTGGTCGAGCAGGGCAAGGCTGACCTGGAATGTGGCTCCACCACCAACAATGCGGAACGCCGCCAGAAGGTGGCTTTCACCATTCCCCACTTCATCACCGGCGCCCGCCTGCTGGTGCGCGCCGACAGCCAGGTTGACCGCATCGAGGACCTGATGGGCAAGAAGCTGGTCTCGACCAAAGGCACAACGCCGCTCAAGGCCGCCGACCAGGCCAATCGCGAGCGCCTGATGGGCATCACGATCCTTGAGTCGCCCGAACACGCCCGCGCCGTGGAGATGGTCGAAAGGGGCGAGGCCGAAGCCTTCGTCATGGACGACGTGCTGCTGTTTGGACTGGCGGCCAACCGGCCCAACCCCGGTGCGCTCAAGGTGGTGGGCAAGTTCCTGACCACCGAGCCGCTGGCCATCATGCTGTCGAAGAGCGACCCGGAATTCAAGAAGCTGGTGGACGACGAGATGCGCCGCCTGATTGTCAGCCGCGACATCTACCCCATTTACGACAAGTGGTTCGCACGCCCGATACCACCGAAGAACACGCCGTTGAACCTTCCTGTGAGCTATTTGTTGCGGGACTTCTGGAAATACCCGACTGACCAGGTGCCGTTCTGACGTTCTAATGCGTGTTCAAGCAGGGGTTCAGGGTATTCCCGAAAGCCTGAATCCCTAGAATTTCGTTGTCAATCTATCCCTAACGCTTCCACAAGGAGATTTGTATGAAGAAGCATTTGTTGGCTTTCGCGGTTGCAGCCCTCGCTGCGGGCGGTGCTCTCGCGCAGGCGAACGACACCATTGCCAAGGTCAAGGCCTCTGGCGTCGTCACCATGGGCGTGCGCGACTCGTCCGGTGCCCTTTCGTACACGCTGGGTGACGGCAAGTACGCCGGCTACCACTACGAGATCTGCCAGCGCATCGTCGCCAACCTGGAAAAGGCCGCCGGCAAGAAGCTGGAAGTCAAGTACCTGCCGGTGACCTCGCAAAACCGCATTCCCCTGGTGCAGAACGGCACCGTGGACATCGAGTGCGGCTCGACCACCAACAACGCCACCCGCCAGAAGGACGTCTCCTTCGCGCTGACCACCTACGTGGAAGAAGTCCGCATCGCCGTCAAGGCAGCATCGGGCATCACCTCGCTGGCCCAGCTCAATGGCAAGAATGTGGCCACCACCACCGGCACCACCTCCGTGCAGCTGCTGCGCAAGCATGAACGCGCCACCGGCGTCGACTTCAAGGAAGTTTTCGGCAAGGACCACGCCGACAGCTTCCTGCTGCTCGAGTCGGGCCGCGCCGATGCCTTCGTGATGGACGGCCAGATCCTGGCCGGCAACATTGCCACCGCCAAGAGCCCGGCGGACTTCCGCATCGTTGGCGAAACCATCAGTGTCGAGCCGATCGCCATCATGCTGCGCAAGGACGACCCCGCCTTCAAGAAGCTGTCGGACGACACGATCCGTGACTTGATCAAGACCGGCGACATGGCCAAGCTGTACGACAAGTGGTTCCTGCAACCCATCCCGCCCAAGAACACGCGCGTGGGCCTGCCGCTGTCGGACGCCACCAAGGCCGCATGGGCAACGCCCAACGACAAGCCCGTCGAAGACTACGCCAAGAAGTAAACCCGCCAGGGACTGAAACCCCGCCCGCGCTCTTGCCCTGGCGGGGTTTCTCCTTTAAGGTTGGGCAGCCCCGCCCGGTCAATCGTTGGCGGGGCTTTTTCAAAAAACATTTCCAACGAATTGCGCTGGCGGAGAATCTGTATGGCTTGGGACTGGCAGGTATTCTGCAAAATCACCACGGATGACACGTATGCCAAGGGCTGCTGGGCCCAGGGCGCTGACGTCACCTACCTGGAATGGATGGTCCAGGCGTGGGGCT
>CALRME020000335.1:0-4375 GCA_943369045.1 Sphingobacterium thalpophilum | reverse complement strand
AAAGCCCATGCCGATGCCCATCACGCCCCAGGTGCCCACGTCCAGGCGCTTGCGCGGCTCGTACATGTCGACGATGCTGCGCGCGAAGTCCAGCGTATTGGCGCCTTCGTTGACGAACATCGCGTCCGGGTGCGCCTTGACGATGTTCTTGATGGCGTTGAGCGCGCTGTGGAAGTTCATGGGAGACGGGTCTTTTGCCAGCGTCTCGGCCATCTTGGAGAGGTTTTTGTCCTTCTTGTCGGCAATGGCGCCGGTCCAGTCGGACGGCGGCTTGGCCCAGTTGCTGCCCATGCCGGCCAGCAGTGCGGCGACGCAGGAACCGATGTCACCAACCAGCGGCGCGTCGATGGCGACGTTGCTGTCGGCCTCGGTCGGCGAGATGTCGATCTGGATGAATTTCTGCGCGCCGGCGGCCTTGGCGTCCTTGCCGCCCCAGGTCTTGCCCTTGCCGTGCGACAGCAGCCAGTTCAGGCGGGCACCGACCAGCATCACGACGTCGGCCTCTGCCAGCACGTACGAACGGGCGGCGGCGGCGGACTGGGCATGCGTGTCGGGAAGGAGGCCCTTGGCCATGGACATGGGAAGGTAAGGGATGCCCGACTTTTCGACCAGCGCGCGGATGTCGGCGTCGGCCCGGGCGTAGGCGGCGCCCTTGCCCAGCAGGATCAGCGGCTTCTTGGCGCCCTTGAGCAGGTCGAGCGCACGCTTGACGGCATCGGGGCCGGGGATCTGCGCAGGTGCAGCATCAACCACCTTGATCAGGCTGGCGCGGCCGGCTTCGGCCGGCAGTTCCTGCGCGAACAACTTGGCCGGCAGGTCCAGGTAGACGCCGCCGGGGCGGCCGGAGACGGCCGAGCGGATGGCGCGAGCGATGCCCACGCCGATGTCCTCGGCGTGCAGTACCCGGAAGGCTGCCTTGCACAGGGGCTTGGCGATGGCCAGCTGGTCCATCTCTTCGTAGTCGCCTTGCGACAGGTCGACGATTTCGCGCTCCGACGAGCCGGAGATCAGGATCATCGGGAAGCAGTTGGTGGTGGCGTTGGCCAGCGAGGTCAGGCCGTTGAGGAAGCCGGGGGCGGACACCGTCAGGCAGATGCCGGGCTTGCCGGTGATGAAGCCGGCAGCCGCGGCGGCATGACCGGCATGCTGCTCGTGGCGGAACGACAGCACGCGCAGGCCGGAGGCCTGGAGCATGCGGGTCAGGTCGGTGATCGGGATGCCCGGCAGGGCGTAGATGTTCTCGATGCCGTTGAGCTTCAGGCCCTCGATGACGAGGTTGAAGCCGTCAATCGTTTCGCCTTGCGGGGTCTCGGTGGTCATGGTGGATGTCTCTTCGTTTTGACTTCGGTGGATCGAGCGGCGCCATAGGCGCCTCACTCTGGTGCAAGGGGTGCCTGCACCATGGGCGCAGCGGGTCGTCTGCACCGTCGGGGTATCATAGGAATCGAACCACTTTCCACCATTGACCACGGTCAATTTTCGTTGTATTTGGAGCGCCCGAACCGACGAATCCGTGCCATGCACAAGCTAGCTTCACCCGTATCGTCCGTAGAAAACCATCCCGACCGGAACGTCATTCGCGTCCAGCTGGGCCAGAACATCGTTTTGAAGGGGATGACTCCGGAGCAAAGCGCCGAACTGGAGGCGCATCTGGAGATCGTCGACTGCCAGAAAGGGGACTTCCTGCTTAACCAGGGCGTCCACGAAATGGAGCAGTACTTCATCCTGGACGGGATCCTGAAACGTGTGGTGACAAACCAGGAAGCCAAGGAGATGATCCTGCGCTTTGCCGACGAGCGCGACATGGAAACCAGCTATGCCGCGTGGCGGCTGGGAACGCCCACTCCTTACAGCATCGTCTGCGTTACCAAGGCCCGGGTGGCCAAGCTGGCGCTGCCCGAATGGGTGACCTTCGTCGAGAGCCATCACGAGATCAAGCAGTCGTTCGAGTACTACGTGATGCGGCTGATGAGCGAAATCATGGCCCACACCATCACGCTGCACCTGCTTGACGCGCCCGGCCGGGTCAAGCGCTTCGTACGCAAGCATCCGGAGCTGTTCGAGCGCATTCCCAAGAAGGAACTTGCCTCGTACCTGAACCTGTCGGCGGAAACGCTGAGCCGCCTCAAGCAGCGCGGAAAGATCTAGGCGGCGCGGAGAATGAAAAAAGGCGGCCGGGGCCGCCTTTTTTTTGCCGCAGACCGTCAGTCCACCGGCTGCTCGACCGCGAATTCCTTGGGCTTGGGCGGGCGCACCTTGGCGATCACGCGGGAGATCAGGGGCCAGAACAGCAACAGCATGGCCAGCGTGGTGATGCTGCCGACCAGCGGGTTGGACCACATGATGGACAGCTCGCCCTGCGACACAAGCATGGCCTGGCGGAACGAGTCCTCGGCCTTGTCGCCCAGCACCAGGGCCAGCACCAGCGGCGCCAGCGGGTAGTCCAGCTTCTTGAACAGGTAGCCGATGACGCCGAACAGCATCATGAACCAGATGTCGAGCATGGCGTTGTGCACGGTGTAGGCGCCGATCGCGCAGATCACCACGATCACCGGGGCGATGATGGAGAAGGGGATGCGCAGGATGGACGCGAACAGCGGAACGGTGGTCAGCACCACGATCAGGCCGACCAGGTTGCCCAGGTACATGGAGGCGATCAGGCCCCAGACGAAGTCCTTTTGCTCGACGAACAGCAGCGGACCGGGTTGCAGGCCCCAGATCAGCAGGCCGCCCAGCAGCACGGCCGCGGTGGGCGAGCCGGGGATGCCGAGGGCGAGCATCGGCAGCAGCGCGGCGGTGCCCGCTGCGTGGGCCGCCGTCTCGGGCGCGATCACACCTTCGATCTCACCCTTGCCGAAGTTGTTGCCGTTCTTGGACATCTTCTTGGCCAGGCCGTAGCTCATGAACGAAGCGGGGGTGGCGCCGCCGGGCGTGATGCCCATCCAGATGCCCACCAGCGAGCTGCGGATGGACGTCATCCAGTACTTGGGCAGCTTCTTCCAGGTGTCGAGCACGACCTTGGGGTCGATCTTGGCGCTCTTGCCCGAGAAAGCCAGGCCTTCTTCCATGGACTGCAGGATTTCACCGATTCCGAACAGGCCGATCACGCCGATCAGGAAGTCGAAGCCGCGCATCAGGTCCGGAATGCCGAAGGTCAGACGCAACTGGCCGGTCACGGTGTCCATGCCCACTGCAGCCAGCGCGAAGCCAATCGCCATGGAGGCCAGGATCTTGAACGGCGAGCCCTTGCCCATGCCTACGAAACTGCAGAAGGTCAGCAGGTAGACCGCGAAGAATTCGGGTGGCCCGAATTTCAGTGCGAACTTGGCCACCAGCGGCGCAAGGAAGGTGATCATCAGGACCGCGACGAAGGCGCCGATGAACGACGAGGTGAAGGCCGCGGTCAGCGCGGCACCGGCGTGACCCTGCTGCGCCATCGGGTAGCCGTCAAAGGTCGTCGCGACCGACCATGGCTCACCCGGTATGTTGAACAGGATGGAGGTGATGGCGCCGCCGAAGAGGGCGCCCCAGTAGATGCACGAGAGCATCACGATCGCCGAAGTGGGCGACATGCTGAAGGTCAGCGGCAGCAGGATGGCGACGCCGTTTGCGCCGCCCAGGCCGGGCAGCACGCCAATCAGCACACCCAGGATGATGCCCACGAACATCAGCAGGATGTTCATCGGCGTCAGGATGACGGCGAATCCGTGGAAAAGGGCACTTAGTTCGTCCATGACAGTCTTCTAGTTGATTTCGTTTGCAGGGCGGAGGGTTCAGTAGCCGAGGAAGCGCAGGGGGTCGAACTGCCCCTTGAACAGCGGCACCTTGAACCAGACCTCGAACATGAGGAAGAACAGCGTGTTCACCGCCAGGGCGGCGATGATGCTCTTGATCCAGGAGTACTTGCCCAGGATCACCATGAACAGCGCGATGTAGATGGCCGATGCCACGTACAGGCCCAGGAACTGGACCGCGCCGACGTAGACCAGGGCGGGCAGCAGGACGGACAGCACACGCTTGAGCTGCTCGTTGTCCACGAACACCTCGGTATTGCGGTTCTTGCTGATGACGGACTGCCACAGCACGCCGGCACCTGCGATGCACAGGATCACGCCGATGTAGAACGGGAAGTAGCCCGAGCCGGGGCCGTCGCTGGTCCAGCCGGAGCCGAGCGAGCGGCTGCCCTGGATCACCACGATGCCCATCAGCACCACCAATGCGGCAACGACGCCCTCGATGACGTAGGTCGGGACGCCAGTGCGCGGCCCGTCCCCGGAATGTTCGTTTGACTCCATAGGAACTCCTGTTCGATTTTCTTGTGTTGTCCGCACTGAAGGCGGACGGGGGAAACGCCGCCCGTGGGGCGGCGGGGGGG
>CALRME020000334.1:0-4387 GCA_943369045.1 Sphingobacterium thalpophilum | reverse complement strand
CCCAAGATGCGTTGCATGAACACCGCCCACACCCCCTCCCAAGGTGCATCCGTTACCCCGATGAAGAACCTGGCCGTGCTGGCCCGGCTGCTCGAGCGGCTGGAACACAACTCGTCGGGGGTTGATGCGGGGCAATACCGCGCCGTCGTCCAGCGGCTGGCGCAGGGCTTTGCGACGGCTGAGCCGGAAGTGGTCGAAGCCATCCTGGAAATTTCGCCGGCAGCGGCCCTGGTCTACGAGAACCTGCACTACGACCACGCCGGCCTTTGCCGGACGCCACTGGACATGGCCGTCGCGGCCGAGACTGCAGCGCGCGAGGCCATCGCGGCGGCAGGCAGGCTTTGACAGGCCAAAGAGGAGACAGGCCCATGAGTGAATCGCTGCACGTCGTTTGTCCGCATTGCCACACCACCAACCGGGTGCGCCAGGCCGACATGGCCAATGCGCCCGATTGCGGCAGTTGCCACAAGCCCCTGTTTACCGGCCATCCGGCCGCGCTCGACGAAGCGGCGTTTGACCGGCACATAAGCCGCAACCAGGTTCCCGTGCTGGTGGACTTCTGGGCGCCCTGGTGCGGCCCTTGCCGCCAGATGGCACCGGCTTTCGAACAGGCCGCCGCGCAACTGGAGCCGGGCGTGCGGCTGGCCAAGGTCAATACCGAGGAAGCCCAGGCGCTGGGCGCTCGCCTCAATATCCGCAGCATTCCCACGCTGGCGCTTTTCGTCGGCGGCCGCGAGGTGGCTCGGCAGCCGGGCGCCATGGGCGCGGCCGACATCGTGCGCTGGACCCGGGCGCAGCTGGCGCGCTGAGGCTGTTTTGAGAGGCAAAAATGCCTCAGAAGCGCGCCAGATGTGCTTGCGATGCTATGAATATTGCAGCGGTAGTCAATCTGTGGTATCATTCAACATCGCGTCTGCGACTTCTTCACCTGCTCCCAACGGGTGCAATTCCGTCAAGCCCCCCTCGCGTGAACCAGCCCGCCAACCCGGCCTGCTGGCTCCTTTATGACCGAAGGCACAGGGCAATGCCACATTACTGACCCCGACAAACCGGGGATGTTTCCCAAATTGATTTCTGATTCGCTTTCTCTCTCTGTACCCTCAGGCAAATACCTGGTCTCACCCCTTTCCCGACTGCTGGACGACGGCCTGTATGCCGCCAGCGTTTCCATCCGCAGCGGCAGGGGCAGTGCCTCGACCGACCGCGTGATGCGTTTCACCGCCACATTCCCCACCCAGGAAGCTGCCGGGCGCTATGCGCTCAAGCAGGGACTGGCCTGGGTTCGCGTCTCCGGCGGCGGCCGTGCCGGCCGCACGGGCTGGAAGGCCCTGATGGCGCGTCTTTTCAATCTCGTTATGGGCAGGAGGCTCGCACATGGCTAAGGAAGAACTGATCGAAATGACGGGCATGGTGTCCGAAGTGCTGCCCGACTCGCGCTTTCGCGTGACTCTGGAAAACGGCCACGTGCTGGTCGCCTACACGGCAGGCCGCATGCGCAAACACCACATCCGCATCCTGGCCGGCGACAAGGTGTCGCTGGAGCTGTCGCCCTATGACCTGTCCAAGGGCCGCATCAAGTTCCGCCACATCGAACGCAACGGCGCTCCGCCGCCGGTGCGCCGTCCGCCGTCGCGATGACCCGTGAGGGCGCCTCGGCCAACGAGGAAGGCCGCCTGGTCGAGCCCCTGCTGCTTTCGGCGGCGCGCGTCTGCACCTTCGTGGACAAGCGCATCCTGACCAATGCCAGCGGCTTCTATTTCCGCCGCGACAAGCGCCTGTACCTCGTGACCAGCAGCCACGTGTTGCACGACAAGGCCAGCGGCCATTACCCTGACCGCATCGAGATCGAGGTCCACGACGACCCGTCCAATCTGGCGCGGTCCACGGGCTTTTCCATTCCCCTGTACGAAAACCGCAAGAGCGTCTGGCGCGACGCCAAGGACGGCGGCGGCTCTATCGACGTCGCCGCCATCGAGCTGGACACCGATGCCTTCCCCGAGCACACCCTCTACCGCGCCTTCACACCCGAGCACCTGCCAGGCGTGCGCGACCGTGTTGAAGTGGGCGACGCCCTGCTGGCCATTGGTTTCCCGCTGGGCTTCCACGACACGCTGCACCACATGCCCGTGGTGCGCCAGGCCATGATTGCCTCGTCGTGGGGGCTGCGCTTCCAGGGCAAGGGCTATTTCCTGACCGATGCCCGCACGCACCGCGGAACCAGCGGCGCGCCGCTGGTGCTGCGCCAGGCCTCCAGCGGCACAGGCCGTGGTGACCTGCCCTACCTGCTGGTGGGCATCCACTCGGCCCGGCTGGATGTGGGCTCGCGCGACCTGGCGCTGGACGAGGCCCTGGGCCTGAACTGCGCTTGGTACAGCGACATCCTGATGAAGCTCACGGCCGCCTGAAATCGCGGCCTGCGCGCCCCAGGCTCAGAGCTTGGGGATGTGCAGGGTCTTGCTGATCATCAGGCTGCCCGAGAGCAGGAACAGCAGCGAGAAGGCGTGCAGGTCCCAGGGACCCAGCGTCCACACCCCACCGAACAGGTTGCCACCCACACGGCCCTGCCAGGCGGCCAGCGCCAGCAGGCCGGTGATCAGCACGCTGGTAGGAATAGGGGTGCCCTCGAAGTACTTCACCTTGCCCGATTCATCGCCCGCGAGCTGCTCAGCCGTCACGTTGTAGCGTGCCAGCCGGCTCACACCACAGCACACAAAGTAGATCAGCGCCGCCGCGTCCCAGCCACCGGACAGGCCGGCCGCAAAGCCCAGCGCGGCGGGCGCCACGCCAAACGAAATCACGTCCGACAGCGAATCAAGCTCGCGCCCCAGCGCCGAATGCTGGTGGCGGGCGCGCGCAATGCGGCCGTCGAGCACGTCGAAGATGAAGGCAGCAGGCGCCAGCGCTGCAGCGGCATAGAAATGGGCCAGCGACTGGCTCGCCATGTAGAGCATGGCGAAGAACACGGCGCCCACGCCGCAAGCGGCATTGCCCAGCGTGAAGAAGTCGGCGAGGTGGAATTCCCGCAGCATCGAGAAATGGCGGGGTGCGGGCGTGGCACGTTGCATGGTTTTCTTTCGTGGATGCTGATTACTTCAGCTTAGCAGTCCCGTGCGCATCCCGGCCGTGGGAGACCGGCACGGCGCGCTGTGGTCCCAGTCCCACGGTGCAGCCGTGGCGCGGCGGGCACTGCTATAACCGGCGCAACCACTGCCCGACATGCCCCGCAGCAAGCGCGCCCACTACCACGTCTACGTCGTCCAGCTGTCCGACGAAGTGTGGAACTCCGCGCGCTTTCGAAAGGCCAACCCCGGCTGGCAACTGGGCAAACCCTTCGTCTATGTGGGCATGACGGGGCTGGACCCGGACGTGCGTTTTGACAAGCACAAGGCCGGCATCCAGGCCAACACCTTTGTGCGCGAGCACGGCCTGCATCTGCTGCCTGCGCTCTACGAGCGCCACAACCCCATGCCCTACGACGATGCGCGGCTGATGGAGGTGGATCTGGGCATTGCACTGCGCAAGGCAGGCTACGGCGTCTGGCAGGGCTGAGTCAGGCGGGCTTTTCCAGCAGCAGGAAGGTCCAGTGCACGCCGGGCCGGTTGGCCAGCATGTCGGCACGCGCCATGCTGGCCACCTGCGCCAGGCCGTACCGCGCCGCCAGCTGCGTTGTTTCTTTGCCCGAGACGTCGAACATCCGCCGGCCGTCGGGCACCGGGCCGTGGCGCAGCGACATCGAGATGCGCCCACCCGGCGCGAGCAGGCCCGCCAGCGCCTGCATCGCGGTGGCGCGCTCGGCTTCGTCCAGGTGCATCCACACCGCAGTCAGCAGGAGCAGGTCAAACTTTTCGCCCAGGGCCGTCAGCGCGGGCAAGCCGGGCAGCAGGTCGTCCAGCCAGCGGATGCCGGCGGCAGCATGGGCTGATTCGCCCCAGTTGCGCAACTCGGCGGTGGGTTCCACAGCAGTGACGCGGTAGCCCAGGCGGGCCAGCGCCGCCGCGTCGCGCCCGGTGCCCGCGCCTATGTCGGCGACCCGGGCCGGGGCAGGAGGGAACAAGTGCACAACGCTGCCGGGCACGTCCTCGAAGCGCAGGCTTTCGTAGCGGGCGATCAGCGCCGGTGCCTCGTCGCTGTAGCCGCTGGTGGAGGTTTCCATGTTCGGGGGTGTCTGCGCCATGGGCCAACTCTACAATGGCGCCACACAATTTTGTGCAGGAGGGGTCGCGAATGTCGGTGCCACTGGCCACGCTGCGTCGGCAATCGGTCCTCGTGTGGCTGCACGACCGGCTGTCGCTGCCGCCTGCCGTCCCCAGGGACGTGGCCCGGGTGGCGCAGTCCACGCTGTTTGACGTGCGCTACGGCAAACGCCTGCCATTCCTGCACACCGAAG
>CALRME020000333.1:0-4389 GCA_943369045.1 Sphingobacterium thalpophilum | reverse complement strand
TGCAGGCCGGGGTCGAAAGGCGCCTTGCTGGCGCGGTCGGCCACCAGTTCGATGCCCCAGAAAAAGCCGCGGCCACGGATATCGCCCACATGCGGGTGTGCACCGAGCACGCTGCGCAGCATGGCACCGAACACTTCGCCATCGGCTTGCACCTTGGCCAGCAGGCCATCGCGCCTGATGACGCGCTGAACGGCAAGCGCAGCGGCGCACGCCACGGGGTGCCCCAGGTAGGTATGGCCGTGCTGGAAAAAGCCGCTGCCCTGCGACATGGCGTCCACCACCTTGCGCTGCGCCAGCACCGCGCCGACCGCCTGGTAGCCGCCGCCCAGGCCCTTGGCCACCGCCACGATGTCGGGCACCACGCCCTCCTGCTCGCTGGCGTACAGCGTGCCGGTGCGGCCCATGCCGCACATCACTTCGTCAAGAATCAGCAGCACGCCGTAGCGGTCGCAGACCTCGCGCACCGCACGAAAGTAGCCGGGCACCGGAACCAGCACGCCTGCGGTGGCGCCACCCACCGTTTCGGCGACAAAGGCGATCACGCGATCCGCGCCCTGCGCGAGGATCGCCTCTTCCAGCTCGCGGGCCAATCGCTGGCCGTACAGGACATCGGTCTCGCCGTTGTGCTTTTCGCGGTAGGGGTAGCAGGGCGCGACATGCGTGGCAGGCACCAGCAGCGGCGCGAACGGCGCGCGCCGCCATTCGTTGCCGCCCACGGCCAGCACGCCCAGCGTGTTGCCGTGGTAACTCTGCCTGCGCGCGATGAAGTGCGTGCGCTGTGGCTGGCCGATTTCCACGAAGTACTGGCGAGCCATCTTCAACGCCGCCTCCATCGCCTCGGAGCCGCCGCTCACCACGTAGGCGTGGCTGATACCGGCCGGCGCGGTGCCGATCAGCTCGTCTGCCAGCTCCTCGGCGGTTTCGCTGGTGAAAAAGGATGTGTGGGCATAGGCCAGTGTTTCGATCTGCGCGTGCATGGCGGCCAGCACGTCGGGATGGGCATGGCCCAGCGACGAGACAGCCGCACCGCCAGACGCATCCAGGTAGCGGCGCCCGCTTGCGTCCGTGATGTACATCCCCGATGCGGTGGCGGCTACGGGCGGCGTCTGGCGAAGGTGGCGGTGGAAGACGTGGGACATGCTGTTGCCGTCGATTGAGACGTTTGTTCCGTTTACAAATTCAATGGAACAAATATATCCGTAAAAATCATTTGATGCAACATTTGTTCCAACTATCTCTTCATCGGAACATAGGAACCAATGCGGTGCGCTGGCGTGGTCCTGTGCGTTTCCTCTACAGTCACGGGCAATGAATCTCCGAAACTCGATCCTGGAACGGCACGCGCAGCTCAGCCCGCTGCTGCAGCAGGCCGCGAAATTCGTGGTGGACCGGCCCAATGAAGTGGTGACGGCTTCGATGCGGGCGATTGCCGCTCGTTCGGGCATTCCTCCCGCCACGCTGGTGCGCTTCGCCCAGCAGATGGGTTTTGAAGGCTGGCCACAGCTCAAGGAAGCGCTGGCCGAGGACATGGGCCTGGGTTCGGCCCAGTACGGTCAGCGTGCGCGCAAGCTGGTCGGCCGGGCATCCGACACCTCCATGGTCGGCGAGATGTTCAACGTGCACCGCCACAACCTGGAGCAGACCGAGCGCGAAGCCGCCGCCGCCCTGCCACGCGCTGCCAGGCTGCTGGAGGCCGCGCGCGAAGTGCACGTCGCCGGTTTCCGTGCCTGCTTTCCCGTGGCCTTCTCGTTCGTCTACGTGTACCGGCTGTTTCGCACTTCGGTGCACTTGGTCGACGGCCAAGGCGGCTCGCTGGAAATGCAGCTGCGCGCCATGGCCAAGGCCGATGCGCTGGTGGTGATCAGCTTTGCGCCGTATTCGCGCGAGGCACTGGTGGCAGCCGAAACCGCAAAGACCGCAGGCACGAAGATCATCGCCATGACCGACAGCGCCGCCTCACCGCTGGCCCTGCTGGCCGACGAAACCGTGCTGTTCGCCACCGAGAGCCCCTCGTTCTTTCCGTCGATCTCGGCGGCTACCGCTGTGGCCGAGTCCCTGCTGGAACTGCTGGCCAGCCGCACCGGCAAAAGCGGCATCCAGCGCATCGAGGATGCCGAACAGCAGCTGGTAGATTCCGGCGCCTATCTCCAGAACCCCAAACCTCGCGCTCCCAAGCCCTAGACACCGAGGCGCACTGGTTTCTCATGTATTGGGAAAGGTTAAAGAATCCCTTATCGCCCTTTACCTAGCGCTCTAGTTGTCGAGCCCGAGCAGGCGAGATGCTCATGCAGTCGCCAAAAGAAACTTGCCCTCATCAGTGAACCTCTCCCCGTTGCCTGGCCAGTTCCGAAAGGATGCGTGGCAGTCGCCCCACCGCTTGCTCCTGAAGCTTGTCGTACAGGCTCGCGCCATGGGCATCGATGGCAACAGTTGCAGGGCCCAGGTCTTCGACACGGAGCCGTACTAGGCGATAGTGCAGCAGAAGGTCACCCCACTCCACTGCCACGACCTCCCGGATCGCGTTGGATAGCAGCGTGCAGGCGCCGCCGGGAAAGGAGAGATACACGCAACCAGCATCTCGCATGGCTTGTACTGAGCTGGAATCCAGCCCGCCCTTGCCTCCCACCACCCGCAACCCGAAAGCGCGAATGATCTGCGGCATGAACGGATTAAAGCGGGTACTGGTGGTCGGATTCATGTAAAGGATGCGGGTCTGGCCGTCCACTACACGGCTTTGCCCGCCGAAATGAATCAAGGCCGCTCCCGACATGTCGAACGGCATAGGTTGCCCCGCCTCTATCTGTTCAATCATGCGCTGATGCGTCGGTAAACCTGCCGTGATCACGATTTCACCGGACAAAGTCACCATGTCGCCAACCCTGAAGTCGCGCACCTTCTCCTGCGTCATCGGCAAAGTGACCTGATGAACGATGGTCATGCCGCTGACTTACTCGAACAGTTCAACATGACCGTCGTTGTGGATCCGCGCGCTGGCGCGGCGGTTGATCCAGCAATTAAATTCCACAGCCACCGGCGTAAAGCCATGGCCGGCAGCATAATTAATGTGGACTGCCATGGCCGTAGTGTCGCCACCAGTACCCATCGGACCAAAACCGGTCGCATTCACAGCGCACAGCAGGCGATCTTCCATGGCTGCCACCATCGGCTCGGCATTTTTTAAACCGAAAGGCCGCAGCATCGCATCCTTGGCCATCTTCGCTGCATGGTCGAACGTGCCGCCTATGCCTACGCCCAGCACTACTGGTGGGCAATGTTGCGACCCGGCTTTGAGCACTACGCTCATGATGTAGGCCTCAATGGTCTCCAGGCTGGGAAAGCTGAAAATCTCTAGTCCCGCCCAACGGCCGGAACCCAATGCCTTGGGCGAGCATGTGATCTCCACATAGTCGGCACCATCGATGACGTCGAAGCTCAGGATGGGCATGTCCTTGCCCTTATGTCCTCGCTCCAGCGTCAACGGATGCGTGACATGCTGTAGCAGGGGCGGATCGATGGTCGCAACCAGTTCGTCGAAGCCGTCCACGATGGCGCGCCGGACATCACCGTCAAAACGTGCCTGGGTCCCGATCTTCACCACGTAGGTGGGGATACCCGAATCGGAACACACGAAATGGCCTTGGCGCGCGGCAGCCTCAGCACTGTGAATCTGGATCGCCAACGTGCGGCGCGCCGTCTCGTTCGTATCGCTGGCCCGACCACGACGCAAGGCGGCCAGCGTGTCATCAGGCACCTTGCGTAGCGAGTTCTCATACAGCGCGGCCGTCACCCGCTTGATCTGTTCGTACGAAATTCCCATATTGACTCAATACCCGTAGTGCGCGCGCACCTCAGGGTTCACCAATAGTTGGGGCAACTCTCCGCGCAAAGCGGCAATGACGCTGCCCGCAGCTGCCAATGCAACGCGTTGCAGGGCTTCGGCGGAGAAAGTGGCCATGTGGGGCGTCACGATGATGCCGCGCACACCGATCAGAGGGCTCGCGGTACCAGCACCTTGTTCGCGAAGAACGTCCACCGCCGCCCCGGCTAAGTGACCCGTCATAACGGCGTCGGCGAGCGCCAGTTCGTCAACCAGCCCACCACGTGAGGTATTGATCAGGAAGGCTCCCTTTTTCATGCGGGCCAACGCGCGCGCATCAATCAGGTTTGCTGTTTCCTGGGTTAGCGGGGCATGCAGCGAAACGAAGTCCGCCTGGTCCAGGGCTGCGTCCAGTTCCATAAATTCGATGTCGTAACGACTGGCAAATTCGGTGTCCTTGCGCCTCGCGACGGCTAAGACACGCATGTCGAAACCCCGGGCGCGTCGGGCTACACCCTTGCCTATGCGCCCCAAGCCCACGATGGCAATCGTCTTTTCGCAGACTTCGGTAC
>CALRME020000332.1:0-4399 GCA_943369045.1 Sphingobacterium thalpophilum | reverse complement strand
CCTTCATCTTCTCCACCGAATCGAGCGGAATGCCGGTGTCTGCCGCACCATACAGGCCCAGCACCGGGCCGGCCAGCTTGTTGGCGACGTCGATCGGGTTGGCGGGGTTCAGGTCGCTGACCGCGCCCACGAGGCGGCCATACCAGGCCACGCCGGCCTTCACATTCGGGTTGTGCGCCGTGTACAGCCAGGTGATGCGGCCGCCCCAGCAAAAGCCGGTGATGCCCAGCTTGGCGATATTGCCGCCATTGGCGCCGGCCCAGCGCACCGCGCCGTCGAGGTCAGCCATCACCTGCCCGTCGGGCACTTTGGAGACCACCTCGGCCATCAGCTTGGCAATCTCGCCGTATTTGGCGGGGTCGCCCTGGCGCGCATACAGCTCCGGCGCGATCGCCAGGTAGCCCGCTTTGGCAAATCGCCGGGCGGTGTCGGCAATGTATTCGTGGACGCCGAAGATTTCCTGGATCACCAGCACCACCGGCAAGCCGGTCTTGCCGGCAGGCGCCGCCATGTAGGCCGGAACCTTGAAGCCGTTGACCTCGTAGGTGATCTCGCCGACCTTCAGGCCGTCAGCGGAAGTCTTGATCGCCGTCTGCGCCATCACCTGGCCGGCGGCGGCGGCATAGCCCACACCCAGTGCTGCCTTGAGCGCCGTGCGGCGGGTGGCGCCCTGTTCGCTGATGCTGCCCGGCAGCAGGGACTCGAATTCGGTTTTCAGGTCATCACGAAGCATGGGGTTTCTCCACGGGTGGTTTCAAACGAGGCGACAGTCTAGCCGCCCGGCTCCTTATAGTCGGGGCTTGTCCGCATCAACCCCAAAAGAGGAACACACATGCCCACCATCCGCGTCGAAATGTTCGAGGGCCGCACGCCCGAGCAGAAGCAGGCCCTGGTCAAGGCCATCACGCAGGCAGTCGTCGACACCCTGGGCAACAAGCCCGACTCCGTCGACGTCATCCTCTACGACATCAAGAAGAGCGAATGGGCGACCGGCGGCGTGCTGTGGTCGGAGAAAAAGTAACCGGCGATGAACACGATCTGCAAGAACCTCATGACCATCACCCTGGCTGGCCTGCTCACGGCCTGCGCGCAGCCTCCTGCCTCGCCCATTGCGGCCGACGTTCCCCCGCCCCCATCGGTAGCGGGCGAATGCAGCGCCTCCAGCGCCCAGTTCGCTGTCGGTCAAAAGGCGGATGCTGCGCTCATCGAGCAGGCCAGAGAGCGCTCGGGCGCGCGCACGGTACGTGTGATCGGCCCCGGCCAGGCAGTCACCATGGACTTCAGCTCGCAGCGCCTGAACCTGGAAACCGATGCAGCCGGTCAGGTGACGGCAGCGCGTTGTGGTTGAATAAATGGCTTGAAAAGTATATGGATATTGCTTCTACAGCTACCATAAAGATAGCAGCCAGCGCATTCAGTGGGCCTTTTCCCAGTTTTCCCCAACGCCAATCTCCGCCAGCAGCGGCGCCTTCAGCTCGGCCACTCCAGCCATCAGGCGCGGGATTTCGGTCCTGACCCACTCCACCTCGGCCTGCGGCACCTCGAACACCAGTTCGTCGTGCACCTGCATGATCATTCGCGTGCCGCGCTTTTCCTGGTCCAGCACGTCCTGCACCTTGTTCATGGACAACTTGATCAGGTCCGCCGCCGTGCCCTGCATGGGCGCATTGATGGCCGCGCGCTCGGCGCCCCCGCGGCGCGGGCCGTTGGGTGAGTTGATCTCGGGCAGGTACAGGCGCCGCCCGAACACGGTTTCAACGTAGCCCTTCTCCTTGGCCGAGGCGCGCGTCTCGTCCATGTAGTTCTTTACGCCCGGGTAGCGCTGGAAATAGCGGTCGATGTAGGCGGCCGCGGCCTTGGTTTCGATGCCCAGGTTGCGGGCCAGGCCGAAGCTGCTCATGCCATAGATCAGGCCGAAGTTGATGACCTTGGCGTAGCGGCGCTGCTCGCTGGTCACTTCGCCCGGCGCGACGCTGAACACTTCGGCAGCGGTGGCGCGATGCACGTCCATGCCGTCGCGGAAGGCGCGCAGCAAGGCCTCGTCCTCGCTCAGGTGGGCCATGATGCGCAACTCGATCTGGCTGTAGTCGGCACTGGCAATCAGGTTGCCCGGCGCAGCCACAAAGGCTTCGCGCACGCGCCGGCCCTCGGCCGTCTTGACGGGGATGTTCTGCAGGTTGGGGTCGTTGCTCGACAACCGGCCCGTCACCGCCACCGCCTGCGCGTAATGGGTATGGACACGGCCGGTCTTCGGGTGCGCCAGCTGCGCCAGCTTGTCGGTGTAGGTGCCCTTGAGCTTGGACAGGCCCCGGTGCTCCAGGATCTTGGCCGGCAGCGGATAGTCCTCGGCCAGCTTCTCAAGCACTTCCTCATCGGTGCTTGGCGCGCCGCTGGGCGTCTTCTTGACCACGGGCAAACCGAGCTTGGTGAAGAAAATCTCGCCGATCTGCTTGGGGCTTCCCAGGTTGAAAGGCTGGCCCGCCAGCTCATGCGCCTGCTTCTCCAGGTCCATGATGCGCAGGCCCAGCTCGGCGCTCTGCTTTGCCAGCATCGGGCCGTCGATCAACACGCCGTTGCGCTCCACGCGGTAGAGCGCCTCGCTGCTTTTGATCTCCAGCTCATAGATGAAGCGCAGCTTCGCATCACGCTCGAGCTGCGGCCACAGGGCCAGGTGCACGTCCAGCGTCTGGTCGGAGTCCTCGCAGGAATATTCGGCGGCCTTGTCCACCGCCACCTGCGAGAAGGAAATCTGGTGCGCGCCCTTGCCCGTCAGCGTTTCGTAGTCAATGCCGGCGCGGCCGAGGTGGCGCTCGGCCAGGCTGGCAAGGCCGTGAGGCTTGTGCACTTCCAGCACGTAGCTTTGCAGCATGGTGTCGTGCTCGTAACCCTGCACCTCGATGCCGTGGTTGGCAAACACGTGGCGGTCGTACTTGATGTGCTGGCCCAGCTTTTTCTTCTGCGGGTTCTCCAGCCAGGGCTTCATTTTCGCGAGCACCTCCTCGCGCGGCAACTGCTCGGGCGCATCGCCATAGGTGTGGGCCAGCGGGATGTAAGCGGCCTCGCCCGGCGTGACCGAGAACGACACGCCCACGATCTGCGCCTGCATTTCGTCCAGAGAGGTAGTCTCGGTGTCGATCGCTGCGAGCTCCGAGGCTTCAAGCCGCGCCATCCAGTCGTCGAACTGCGCCCAGCTGAAGATGGTGTCGTACTTGAGGTTGGCCGCGGGGGATAGCCCCGAGAGGTCTGGCTCGTCGAACAGGCCGCCGCTGGTGCCGGGGCCGGTCTTCCTCCTGCCCTTGTGTTCCTCGATCTGCTCGGGCGGCACGTCGTGTATTTCGAGCTGTTTGACCAGGCCCTTGAAGCCGTACTTTTCGTAGAAGCCCTTGAGCGCCTCGGTGTCCTGGCCGCCGATGACGATGTCATCAAGCGACGGGAGGCCGGGAATGTAGTCCCTCAGGTCGCAATCCTTCTTGACCGTGAGCAGCTCGCGGCCCTTGGGCAGCCAGTCAAGGGCCGCACGGAAATTCTCGCCCACGGCGCCCTTGATCTCTGCGGCGCGCACGATCATCGCGTCCACCGAGCCGTATTCCTGCAGCAGCTTCACCGCCGTCTTGGGGCCGACCTTGTTGACGCCCGGCACGTTGTCCACAGTGTCACCCACCAGGGTCTGGTAATCCACCATAAGGCGCGGCGGCACGCCGAACTCGGCCTCCACGCCCGCAATGTCGCGTTTTCGGTCGTTCATGGTGTCGATCACCATCACGCGCTCGTTGACCAGCTGTGACAGGTCCTTGTCGCCGCTGGAAATGACGGTGTCTATGCCCTGCTCGGTGGCCATGCACGACAGCGTGCCGATCACGTCGTCGGCCTCCACACCCGGAACATTCAGCACCTTCCAGCCCAGCAGCTTGACTACCTCGTGGATGGCCGGGATCTGGGCGCGCAGGTCCTCGGGCATCGATGAACGGTTGGCCTTGTACTCGGGGTAGAGATCGTCGCGGAAAGTCTTGCCCGGCGCGTCGAACACGCAGACCGCGTAATCGGCCCGCACGTCCTTGCGCAGTTTCTGCATCATGTTGATCATTCCGCGGATCGCCCCGGTGGCCGGGCTGGCCGGATCGCCCGGAATGGCCCGCAAATCAGGCATGGCGTGGAAGGCGCGGTAAAGGTAGCTGGAACCGTCGACAAGCAACAGTGTCCGGGGCGCAACAGGTTCGGTCATTTTTTACGGGGAGGTCTGTTTCCGGTCAGGGTTTACCGGTAGGCTGGAAACTTCTTATTACAACCACTCTCGACGGAGTTTTGACATGAAAGCCTTCCCCCGCCTGCTGGTCCTCGCCAGTTTAATCCTCCCCCTGGGCGCATTCGCCGCAGGCGCCATCGCCGTGGACGATGACGA
>CALRME020000331.1:0-4408 GCA_943369045.1 Sphingobacterium thalpophilum | reverse complement strand
CAGGCGCCGCTGCAATCGTAGGTCCAGCCGTGGTAGCCGCAGACGATGTGGTCGCCTTCGACGAAGCCTTTTGAAAGCTTGGCCGTGCGGTGGCAGCAGCGGTCGCGCACGGCGGCGGGGGTGCCGTCAGTCTTCTTCCACAGCACGATGTTTTCGCCCAGCAGGGTGAAGGGTTGGGGGCCGGTGGCGAGCTTGTCCATCGGCATCACGGCGTACCAGAAGCGCCGCAGCACGGGTTGTTGGGTGACCAGCATGTCAGTCCCCCCGTTATTTCTTCAGGTCTTTGAGGAACTGCAGGGTGTAGGCCTGCTGCCAGTTCGGGTTCGGCTTGAGCTGGCCGCTTGTGACCATCAGGTCGTAGGTCTGCTTCCAGCGCGCATCGGTCATCACGCCCGCGCCGGCTTTCGCTGCGTCGCCGGCATCCATGAACTTCATGTCCTTCATGGTCTTGACGGAGTAGGCGATCAGGTCGTCCTCCATCTTCGGGTTCTCCTGCTTGATCAGCGCATTGCCTGCGGCCGGGTTGGCCAGGTAGCTCTTCCAGCCCTCGAGCGTGGCCTTGACGAAGCGCTGCACCACGTCGGGCTTTTCCTTGACCATCTGGCGCGTGGTGACGATGGTGTTGCCGTAGGGCGGATAGCCCTCGTCGGCGAACAGGAAGAACTTGACCTTCTGGCCGGCCTTCTCGGCGATGAAGGGCTCGGAGCCCGGGTAGCCTTGCTGCGCCATGTTGGGGTCGGCAAAGAAGGGCTGCATGCTGAAGGTGTAGGGCCGGGTCTGGTCGTCCTTGAGGCCATGCTTGATCTTGAGCCACGGCCACCAGCTGGTGCGCCCGCTGGTGGCCATCAGGATGGTCTTGCCCTTGAGGTCGGCCAGGCCCTTGACGTCGGTATGGGTGACCATGCCCTGCGGCTCCATCTGGAACACTGCGGCGACGGTGGTCAGCGGCACGCCGTTCTCGATGGCCGACAGGGTCTGGAAGTCCTTGCCCATGATGAAGTCGGCCTGGCCGGCGGCAATGATCTGGATCGCGTTGACCTGCGGGCCGCCCATCTTGATGGTCACGTCCAGCCCGTATTTCTTGTAGATGCCGGTGGCGACGGCCTGGTAGTAGCCGCCGTGCTCGGCCTGGGCGTACCAGGAGGTGAGGAAGGTGACCTTGTCCTGGGCGTGGGCGGCCAGGGCTGCGGTCGCCAAAGCGATGGATGCAATGGTCCTGAAAGTGAAAGCGCGATTCATGCGGATTCTCCGGTGATGTGTGTGAAACAACCAGAGCAATGACCCGTGGCGTTGAAGGCGCCACTGCCTGCTTCTACTCTGAACAAACAGATGCAAGTGGCATGCCACTCGCCGGTTTACTTCGGAAGGTAAAGGGTGGCCTCCACTTCGACCAGTGCGCCGTCGCCTGGCATGAAGCGCGCAACCTCCACCACCGTGCTGGCCGGGGGCTCGCCGGTGTAGAACAGGCCGCGCACGCGGTTGTAGAAGGGGTAGTGGCGCAGGTCGCGGAAGTACTGCACCAGCTTGATGGCGTCCTTCATGTCGCCGCCATGCTCTTTGGCGATCTGCCGGATGCGGTCCAGCACAAACCAGCTCTGCACCACGGCGGGGGCTTCGTAGATATCGACCGTCATCTGGCCAGTCACATAGCCCAAGCCCTTCAATGCCTCTATGGCTTCGGGGGGCAGCTCTTCGTAGCTTTGCAGCACCGCCTTGCGCGACGCGTCGACGGCGACCACGCCGCTCACGAAAACGAAATCACCCGCACGCCGAGCCGACGCGTAATTCGCCATGGGCTTGCCCGTCGTCATGCCGGAATCCCTTGCGCCCAGGCCCGCACCTTGCCGGGGTTGAGCAGGTTGTGCGGGTCGAAGCGGCGCTTGGTCTCGATCACGGCCGGCGCCAGATCACCGTTGGCGCGGCCGTCTTCCACTATGAAGACATGCGGGTCGTTGATGCGCACGCCGTTGTCGCGGTGGAGCTGCATGATCTCCTGCAGCCGCTCTTCGGTGGTGAACCGCACCAGCTGCAGCGCGGTGCAGGTCATCAGGCCGTCCATGTTGCGGATGAACTCGCAGTGCATCAGCACCTCTCCGCCCAGCAGCCCTTCCATCCGGCGCACCTGCTCCAGGTGCTGGCCGGGGATGAAGGCGCTTTGCAGGTAGGTGATGCTCTTGTCCACCCGCATCGCATGCAGCGTGGTGTGGTTCCAGGTGTATTCCAGCAGCGTGCGGTTGCCCGACGCTACTTCCGCCGCCGTCTTGCGGTAGGTGACTGTGCCGCGGAACTGCGCGACAAGTTCCAGGTATGCCGGTTCGCTCTGTTCGGCGACCAGCACGATGCAGGCGTGGCAGCCCGTCGGCAGGTAGTCGGCCAGCTGCTTGATGTGGTCAGGCACGGGCGCGGCCAGGAAGGCGATTTCTTTCTTCAGGATGCCCGGAGCGCGCGAGAGAGCGTCGGCAAAATCCAGCGCGCCGTCGAAGCTGGCGAAGGTGACGATGCACTCCATCCAGTCGTGCACCGGCGCCATCGCTATCTCGAGTTCCAGCACCAGGCCGTTGGTGCCCCAGACATGTGCATGGCCAGCGCCTGCGGGCCGCGCAGCTCGATGATCTGCGGGTTCTCCTCGATGGTCATGGCCTTGAGGCCCAGGACGTTGCCGCGCGAGCCCAGGGGGCCGTAGTTGATCGAACCTATGCCGCCGAAGCCGCCGCCGTACAGGCCGCCCAAGGTGGCGCTGCGGTAGGTCGAGGGCATGCAGCGCAGCTCCAGGCCGTGCTCGTGCGTAGCCTTTTCCAGGTCCCACAACCGGATGCCGGCTTGCGCACGCGCGGCGCCATCGCGGGCCCACAGGAAGGCGTTGTAGCCGCTCATGTCCAGCAGCACGCCGCCCTGCAGCGGCACGCACTGGCCGTAGTTGCCGGTGCCGCTGCCGCGCACGGTGATGGGGATGCGCAGGCGCGCGCACAGGCCTACCAGGGCCCGGATCTCGTCCTCGCTGCGCGGGCGCGCCACGGCCGCTGCCGACTTGCCTTCCAGCTGGCGCTTGAGCACCGGGCTGTACCAGTTGAAATCCTGCGAGAGGCGCGCGATGCGGCCCTCGTCCGTGACCCAGTCCAGGTCCGGCAGTTCGGCGTGCAGTTGTTCGATGGGGTGTACAGGAGCGTTCACGTCAGTCTCTCGAAAGTTCGCTGGCGTGCCAGGAGCCCAGCGCCAGCTTGGTCAGCCAGGCCATCAGCACGAACAGGCCAACGCCCGCCAGCGAGATCAGCAGCAGCGCGGCGAACATGCGCGGGATGTTCAGCTGGTAGCCGGCCATCAGGATCTGGTAGGCCAGGCCGGTGGCCGCGCCGCCGGTCCCGGCCACGAACTCGGCCACCACCGCGCCGATCAGCGCCAGCCCGCTGGAAATGCGCAGGCCGCCGAAGAAGTAGGGCAGTGCGCTGGGGATACGCAGGCGCATCAGGGTCTGGGTGCGGCTGGCGCGGTTCATCGCGAAGTAGCTCTGCAGGTCCGGGTCGATGCTGCGCAGGCCCAGCGTGGTGTTGGAGATGATGGGGAACAGGGCCACCAGCGAGGCGCAGACCACCAGCGAGGCCGTGGGGTTTTTGACCCAGATGATGATCAGCGGCGCCACGGCCACGATGGGCGTCACCTGCAGCAGCACCGCGTAGGGAAACAACGCGGTCTCTATCCTGCGGCTCTGCACGAACAGGAACGAGATCAGCACGCCCACGATGGTGGCCACGGCAAACGACAGCAGCGTGATCTTCAGCGTCACCAGCAGCGAGCCGCCGAGGGACTGCCAGTCGGTGACCAGGGTCTGGAACATCAGCAGCGGCGAGGGCACCAGGTAGGGCGGCAGCTTGAAGCCGGTCACCAGGGCCTGCCAGACGGCCAGCAGCACCACGGCCACCAGGCTGGGGTAGAGCACGCGTTGCACGCGCGGCGACTGCAGCAGGGCGGGATTGGCTTTCATCAATGCGCCTCCTCGTCAGTGTCGACGCTGGCGCGCAGCAGGCTGTCCTGCAGGCGCTTGGCATATTGCGCAAAGCGCGGCGTGACCATGAAGTCGGGCGTGCGCGGGTAGGGCTCGTCAATCACCACTTCCTCGACGATGCGGCCCGGCCGTGCCGCCATCATCACCACCCGGTTGGACAGGAACACGGCTTCGTGGATGGAGTGCGTCACGAAGATGACGGTGAGCTTCTTTTCGCGCCACAGGGCCAGCAGGTCGGAGTCGAGCTTGTGGCGGGTGATCTCGTCGAGCGCGCCGAAAGGCTCGTCCATCAGCAGCAGGTTGGGCTGCACCACCAGGCTGCGCGCGATCGAGACGCGCATCTGCATGCCACCTGACAACGCGCGCGGGAGCGAGGCGGCGAACTTCGACAGGCCCACCAGCGCGAGT
>CALRME020000330.1:0-4437 GCA_943369045.1 Sphingobacterium thalpophilum | reverse complement strand
CCTCGGCGCGCGAAGGCAAGGTGAAACGGATGGAACAATGGCTGGCGGCGCGCCAGCTGGGCTGGGACGGTGTGGAGAGTACTTTCTACAGCGATTCCATCAACGACCTGGCCCTGCTGGAGAAGGTCAACCACCCGGTGGCGACCAACCCCGACGCGCGCCTGCGCGCCATCGCGCAAGAGCGCGGCTGGCGCATACTGGACCTGTTTGAGAAAAAATGATCAAGAAATTCATCGACAAGCTGCTGGGCAAGACGCCCGCCGGCGCAAAAACCCGGTTCGGCAAGCGCGAGGAAGTCGGCCCTGAGCAGCACGGCATCGACCCCACGCTGGTCGACGAGCGCGCCCTCAACGTGGTGCACACGCTCAAGGGCGCGGGCTTCCAGGCCTACATCGTGGGCGGCGCGGTGCGCGACCTGCTGGTCGGGCTGCGGCCCAAGGACTTCGACGTGGCCACCGACGCCACGCCCGAGCAGGTCAAGGGCCTGTTCCGGCGTGCCTTCATCATCGGCCGGCGCTTTCGCATCGTGCACGTGGTCTACGGCCGCGGCCGCGAACACGAGGTGATCGAGGTCTCCACCTTCCGCGCCTACATGGACAACGCCGCGGCAGAGCAGGTGGCCGGCAATGAGAAGACCAGCAAGAGCGAACTCGCCGGCATGAAACACGCCGTCGATTCCAGCGGCCGGGTGCTGCGCGACAACGTGTGGGGCCCGCAGGACGAAGACGCCACGCGGCGCGACTTCACCATCAACGCGATGTACTACGACCCCGAGACGCAGATCGTGGTCGACTACCACGGCGGCATCAAGGACGCCAAGAAGCTGGTGATCCGCATGATCGGCGACGCCGCCACGCGCTACCGCGAAGACCCGGTGCGCATCATCCGCGCCGTGCGCTTCTCGGCCAAGCTCAGTCCGCTGGGCTTCAAGCTCGAGCCCAAGACGGCCGCGCCACTGGTCAAGTCCCAGGCCCTGCTTACCGACGTACCGCAAAGCCGCCTGTTCGACGAGATGCTCAAGCTGCTGCAGACCGGGCATTCGCTGGCCACCATCGAGCAGCTGAAATTACTGGGCCTGTCACGCGGCATCTACCCGCTGCTCGACGTGACGGTGGAACGCGCCGACGAGGCGTTCGTCAAGGCCGCGCTGCAGGACACCGACCGCCGCGTGGGCGAAGGCAAGCCGGTGGCGCCCAGCTTCCTGCTGGCCTGCGTGCTGTGGTCGGACGTGCGTGATGGCTGGGCCCAGCGCCTCAACCAGCGCCAGCCCTCGTTCCCGGCGCTGCAGGACGCGATCGACGACGTCTTCAACGCCCGCATCGGCGACGTCTCCGGCCGCGGCAAGCTGGCCGCCGACATGCGCGAGATCTGGATGATGCAGCCGCGTTTCGAGAAGCGCACCGGCAGCACGCCCTGGGGCCTGGTGGACCAGCCGCGCTTCCGTGCCGGCTTCGACTTCATGCGCCTGCGCGCCGACACCGGCGAGGTGGACGTGGTGCTGGCCGACTGGTGGCAGGAATTCAGCATGGCCAGCGACTCGGCCCGCGAAGACCTGCTGGCCAACGTGCGCGATGAGCAGACCCGCGGCGCCCGCCGCGTGCGCGTGGCCAAGCCGAGCGACAAGCCGGCAGACAAGTCCATGGTCGCGCCGCAGGGCGATGACCAGCGGCGCGATGAACCGCGCCGCGACGAAGCACGTCCTGACGCAGAGCGTGACGACGAGCCGCAAGGCGAGGGCACAGGCCCGTCGGACGCCCCCCGCAAGCGCCGTCGGCGCCGCCGCAAGCCCGGTGGTGGTGGGGGCGAAGGCGGCGGCAGTCCTGGCAACGACTCGGACGGCGCCGCCTAGGCGCCTGCTGCAAGGCATGGCAGTGCGCGAAGCCGTCACCGCCTACGTCGCGCTCGGCGCCAACCTCGGCGACCCGGTGCAGGCCGTGCAGGGCGCTCTCGATGGGCTGGCCCGGCTTGAAGGAACGCAGGTTGTGGCAGTGTCCTCGCTCTACCGAACGGCGCCGGTCGAATCGAGCGGCCCCGAGTACATCAACGCCGTGGCCGCCGTCAGCACCCGGCTCAATGCTTTTGAGCTGCTTGGCGCCCTGCAGGCGCTGGAGCTGGCCGCGGGGCGCGAGCGGCCTTACCGCAACGCGCCGCGCACGCTGGACCTGGACCTGCTGCTCTACGGCAGCGCCCGCATCGACAGTGCCCGATTGCAGGTGCCGCACCCGCGCATGAACGAGCGCGCCTTCGTGCTGGCGCCGCTGGCCGAGATCGCGCCGCAGTTGGTCGATGCGCGTGCCCTTGAAGCCGTGGCCTGCCAGGCGATAGCCCGGCTGCCGGGCTGATTCTCACCAGAACCCGCAAGCACATCTGGCGCGGCCTGCAGGCCGAAAATGGCCCGCAAGCGGCGTGGAATCTGCTTGTGCGATTTTGAACCACGCGCTTACCTCCCGCGTAATTGCCGTCATGACGCCCCGGCGCGAACATCCCTCCATCGAAACAGTTTTTCAACCACAGGAGGTTTTATGAGCGACACGGGCCTGATTGCCATTGCATGCGGTCTCATCATTGGCATGGGCGCCATCGGCGCCTGCATGGGGATAGGCCACATGGGCGGCCGGTTCCTCGACGGTGCGGTGAGGCAACCCGAAATGATGGAGCCGCTCCAGACAAAGATGTTCTTGCTGGCGGGGCTGATTGATGCCAACTTCCTGATCGGGGTGGGGGTGGCGATGATGTTTGTGTTTGCCAATCCGTTTGGCAAGTGAGTTTCTGAACAACAGAAGAAATCTAGAACCAGTCCACAAACCCCTCCTGCGCAGCATTCTGCGGATCCGACCCCGCTTGCTCCACAAGCTGCAAAGCCTCTGAGGTAGTGAGTCCAAGGGACTTCAGGACACAAGCCGCCGCGCTGCCGGTGCGCCCCATTCCTGCTGCGCAATGCAGCATCACCGCATCGCCTTCACGCACGGCCTGCGCGATGCGGTCTATGGCTTGCCGAAAAGCAGAACGGTCCTGCGGCACGCCGAAGTTGCGCAACGGCAGGTGCTGCCAGCGGAAGGGCAACGCACCTTCCGAGATGGCAGCGTGGTACCGGGGTGAGAGTTCCTGCATTTCGGTGCGCGGCGTCAGGCAGACCACCAGCGACAGCTTCGTGCGCTCCGCTTCGGCCTCGAACGCGGGCCAGCTCTCGAACCGGCCGGGCATGGAGGAGAGCCAGAGGGAACCCTTGGTGCCCTCTGGCAGTGAAACGCGCCGCAATGCCATGCGTCCTCCTTCGCCTGGCCTGGTCAGCGCCGCAGCAGGTCGCGCTGGCGCGTCACGGCCACTTCGGTCACCGGCGCGGCCTGGTTGCCCCAGGAGGTGCGGATGTGGGTCAGCACGGCGGCGATGTCGGCGTCGCTCAGGACCAGCACATAGGGCGGCATGCCGTAGGGGCGGGGATTGCCCTGTGTGGCAGGCGGGAAGCCGCCGTTCATCACGATCTGCACCAGGTTCACCGTGGTCGGCAAGGTCACGGCCCGGTTGCCGCCCAGCGGCGGGTAGGCGTTGGCCACGCCCTCGCCCTTCGCGCCGTGGCATTGCGTGCAATGCTGCTCATACAGTTTGGCGCCGCGCGCCGCCACGGAAGCCGCGACAGGCAGTGCTTGCGCGGGTCCCCGAGCCGGCACCTGCGGCACGCTCCCGAGATAGACCGCCATGGCCTCCAGGTCCGTCGATGAAAGGTGCTGGGTGCTCTGCTTGACGACCTCGGCCATGGGCCCGAGCACGGTGCCGCGCGCGGAGACGCCATCGCGCAGCAGTGCGACCACGTCCTGCACCGGCCAGCCGGCCACGCTGGCTTCCGATGGCGAGGCCAGCGAGGGCGCGTACCAGTTCTGCATCGGGATCAGCGCGCCGCCCAGGTCGAGCTTGTCGTCCGTGGCGCCCAGCGCGTTGCGCGCCGTGTGGCAGGCGGCACAGTGGCCCAGTCCGCGCACCAGGTAGGCGCCGCGATGCCACTGTGCGGTCTGGGAGGTTTCCTTTTCCTGCCGGCCGGGGCTGAAGTACAGCGCGCGCCAGACGGCCAGCGCCGGCTGCGAGCCGTAGGGCCAGTCCAGGGCATGCGGTGTGTTGTCCTGCGCCACCGGCTTGATGCTGCGCAGGAAGTCGTAGAGCAGGTCCGAGTCCTCGCGCGAGACGAGGGTGTAGTTGGGGTAAGGGAAAGCCGGGTAGAGCAGGCGGCCGTCCTTCGAGCGGCCGTTGTGCAGCGCGCGCCAGAACTCGTCGGCGGTCCAGCTGCCGATGCCGGTCTTAATGTCCGGCGTGAGGTTGCTGGTGAACACTGTGCCGAACGGCGTGGCGATGCCACGACCGCCTGCATAAGCCTCACCGCCCTGCACCGTGTGGCAGCCCCTGCAGTTGCCCGCGCGCGCCAGGTAGGCGCCGCGGGCGATGCGC
>CALRME020000329.1:0-4445 GCA_943369045.1 Sphingobacterium thalpophilum | reverse complement strand
CGCGGCCGGAGGCGTGACACCCGTGCTCAAGGCAGCGGCCGAAGTTGCGGCCACCGCCGCCTTCATCGAGATCGAAGTCGAGACCCTGGCGCAGCTCGAAGAGGCGCTGGGCGCCGGCGCGAAGATGGTGCTGCTGGACAACATGGACTTGCCAACCCTGCGCGAAGCCGTGCGCATCAACGCCGGCCGCGCCATCCTGGAGATTTCCGGCGGCGTGACGCTGGACGGCCTGCGCGCGCTGGCCGACACGGGCGTAGACCGCATTTCCATCGGCACACTGACCAAGGACATCAAGGCGACGGACTTTTCCATGCGCCTGAAGGAAATCTGATGAATGCCGTGATCCCCATCATCGACGTCGAGTATGAACAGCCCGAGGGCGCCACCTGCGAGACCAAGTTCGCTTGGGCCCGCGTGCCGGCCGAGCCTTCGTCCACGGAGCGCGCAGCGCTCAAGGACAAGATCAAGCGGCTCCTGAAGGAAAAGAACGCGGTGATGGTCTCGCATTACTACGTGCACCCGGACCTGCAGGATCTGGCCGAGGAAACCGGCGGCATCGTAAGCGACTCGCTGGAGATGGCGCGCTTTGGCCGTGACCACGCGGCGCAGACGCTGGTGGTCTCGGGCGTGAAGTTCATGGGCGAGACCAGCAAGATCCTGTCGCCTGAGAAGCGCGTGCTCATGCCCGATCTGGACGCAACCTGTTCGCTGGACCTGGGCTGCCCCATCGACGAATTCAGCGCGTTCTGCGACGCGCACCCGGATCGCACGGTGGTGGTCTATGCCAACACCAGCGCCGCGGTGAAGGCGCGCTCGGACTGGCTGGTCACGTCCAGCTGCGCGCTGGACATCGTGCGTGCGCTCAAGGACAAGGGCCACAAGATCCTGTGGGCGCCCGACCGGCACCTGGGCGGCTACATCCAGCGCGAGACCGGTGCCGACATGGTGTTCTGGAACGGCTCGTGCATCGTGCACGACGAGTTCAAGGCCTTCGAGCTGGAAGCGCTGAAGAAGGAACATCCCAAGGCCAAGATCCTGGTGCACCCGGAGTCGCCGGCCGATGTTGTGGCCTTGGCCGATGCGGTGGGCTCGACCAGCGGCATCCTCAAGGCCGCGCAGGAGATGGACGCCACCGAGTTCATCGTCGCCACCGACAACGGCATGATGCACAAGCTGCGCACCTTGAACCCCGGCAAGGTGTTCTACGAAGCGCCGACTGCGGGCAACAGTGCTACCTGCAAGAGCTGCGCACACTGCCCCTGGATGGCGATGAACGGGCTGGCGGGGCTGGCCCATGTGCTCGAGCATGGCACCAACGAAATCCATGTGGACCCGTCGCTCGGCGTGCGGGCCCGGCTGCCGATCGACCGCATGCTGGCATTCACTGCCGCGCTCAAGGGCGGGCAGAACGCCGGGGCGCTGGTGCCCAATATCGGCGCGGCCTGATCTTCAGGGAACCAGCGTGGTCGGCTGCGGGTTGTCCAGCAAACCCGGGTAGTCGCGGCTGAAGTGCAGGCCGCGGCTTTCGTGCCGGGCCTGCGCCGAGCGCACGATGAGCTCGGCCACCGTCACCAGGTTGCGCAGTTCCAGCAGGTCGCGGGTCACGTGGAAGGCGCCGTAGAACTCCTGGATTTCGTCCTGCAGCAGGGTAATGCGGTGCAGGGCCCGCTCAAGCCGCTTGTTGGTCCGTACTATGCCCACGTAGTCCCACATGAAGCGGCGCAGCTCGTCCCAGTTGTGCGAGATCACCACCGACTCGTCGGCATCGGTCACGCGGCTTTCGTCCCAGGCCGGCACGGCAGGCGGCTCGGGCAGCGGCGTGGCCAGAATGTCAGTGGCGGCCGAGCGCGCAAACACCATGCATTCGACGAGCGAATTGCTGGCCAGCCGGTTGGCGCCGTGCAGGCCGGTGTAGGCGGTCTCGCCGATTGCGTGCAGGCCGGGCATGTCGGTGCGGCCCAGCAGGTCGGTGTGGATGCCGCCGCAGGTGTAGTGGGCAGCCGGCACCACCGGGATGGGCTGCTTGGTGATGTCGATGCCCAGCTCCAGGCAGCGCGCGTGGATGTTGGGGAAGTGTTCCTTGATGAAGGCTTCCGGCTGGTGCGAAATGTCCAGGTACACGCAGTCCAGGCCGTGCTTCTTCATCTCGAAGTCGATGGCACGGGCCACGATGTCCCGCGGCGCCAGCTCTGCCCGTGGGTCGTGGCCGGGCATGAAACGCGTGCCATCGGGCAACAGCAGCCGCCCGCCTTCACCGCGCACCGCCTCGGTGATCAGGTAACTCTTGACGTTGGGGTGGTACAGGCAGGTCGGGTGGAACTGGATGAACTCCATGTTCGTCACCCGGCAACCCGCGCGCCAGGCTGCGGCGATGCCGTCGCCGGTCGCCGTATCGGGGTTGGTCGTGTACAGATAAACCTTGCCCGCGCCGCCGGTGGCCAGGATGGTGTGCGGTGCACGGAAGGTCAGCACCTCGTCGGTCTTTTCGTCCAGCGCATACAGGCCCAGGCAGCCGTTGACCGGCATGCCGCGCTTCTTGCCGGTGATCAGGTCTACCAGGGTGTGGTGCTCGAACAGTGTGATGTTGGGCGTCTTGCGCACCTGCTCGATCATCGTGCGCTGCACAGCAGCGCCAGTGGCATCCGTGACGTGCACGATGCGGCGCGCGCTGTGGCCGCCTTCGCGCGTGAGGTGCAGGTGGCCGTCTTCCTGCGAGAACGGCACGCCCAGCTCGCGCAGCCAGGCAATGGACTCGGGCGCATGCTCGACCACGAAACGGGTGGCGGCCGGGTCGGACAGGCCGGCGCCGGCAACCAGCGTGTCGTCCACGTGCGAGTCGAAGGTGTCGCCTTCGCCGAGCACGGCAGCGATGCCGCCCTGGGCCCAGCCGCTGGAGCCGTCGCTCATGGCGCGCTTGGTCAGCACCGCAACGCGGTGGGTGGGCGCCAGATGCAGGGCGGCAGAAAGGCCGGCCAGGCCGCTGCCCACGATCAGTACATCGAAGTCACGGGAAGACGAGTTGGAGGTAGTCATGCGGGTGAGTAAGCCAGCCTTACGTAGATGGGCGCGAAGGCTTCGGCCTGGGTCACGTCCACCAGCGCCTCCTTGGCCAGTTCCAGCAGGGCGATGAAGGTGACGATGAGCACGGGGAAACCGCGCGACACGTCAAAGAGATTTTCAAATTCCACGAATTTCTGCCCCTGCAGCTTGCGCAGCACGATACTCATGTGCTCGCGCACCGACAGCTCTTCGCGGGTGATCTTGTGATGCTGCACCAGCTTGGCGCGCTTGACGATGTCACGCCAGGCCTCCTGCAGGTCCACCACGTTGACGTCGGGAAAGCGGGGTTGCAGCGACTGCTCGATGTAGACCTGCGCGCGCAGCACGTCGCGGCCCATCTGCGGCACGTTGTTCAGGCGCGCGGCGGCCAGTTTCATCTGCTCGTATTCGATCAGCCGGCGCACCAGCTCGGCACGCGGGTCTTCCGGCTCCTGGCCCTCGGCCACCTTCTTGGGTGGCAGCAGCATGCGCGACTTGATCTCGATCAGCATCGCGGCCATCAGCAGGTATTCGGCCGCCAGTTCCAGGTTGTGCTTGCGGATCTGGTCCACATAGACCAGGTACTGGCGCGTTACCCCCGCCATGGGAATGTCGAGGATGTTGAAGTTCTGCTTGCGGATCAGGTAGAGCAGCAGGTCCAGCGGGCCTTCGAAGGCTTCGAGAAAGATTTCAAGTGCGTCCGGCGGGATGTACAGGTCCGTCGGCATCGTGAACAGCGGCTCGCCATAGAGGCGGGCGAGCGCAACCTGGTCGACCACCTGCGGCATGGCGGCCAGCTCTGCTGCCGGCGGCTCCGGCAGCGTGGTGTCCGCGCCCTCGCTCACTTGGTGTTGGTCTGGTAGACGTAGGGCTGCTGCGGTACCTGCGCCTCGCGATACTCGCCCCAGGCCTTGCGGTCCACGTTCTTGTCCCACAGCAGGGCGCGGCCGGCGCGCTGGCGGGCTTCCAGGTCAGGGTGCTCGGCCTTCATCCGGTCAATGAACTGGGTGGTCTCGGACTGGTAGTCGGGGCGGCGGAAGATGCGTTGCAGGAGGGACATGGATTGGGCCTTTTGGGCGATTTTACCGGGCTGGGCCTAAAGGGAGGGGGAGGGCTGGCTACCGGCCATCTCGGCCGCGAATCCGGCCCGCTCGATCAGCTGGCGAGGCTGCTCCTGCAGGTTCTCCATCTGCAGGGTGCCGCCGCGCAGCAAAACCGCCTTGTGCAGCTGGCGCAGGGTGTCCAGGCCGGAGGCGTCCAGGTGCACCAGTTGCAGCGCGTCCAGCACCACCACCGGGGCCGGCGGGCCGTTTTCCACCGCCTGGACCAGTGCGTCCACCTTGGCCACGGCGCCAAAGAACAGCGCCCCATAGAGCCTGTAGCGCAGCCGGCCGGCGCCGGCCGCG
>CALRME020000328.1:0-4445 GCA_943369045.1 Sphingobacterium thalpophilum | reverse complement strand
CTGAGGATGGGCAGCGGCTGGTGCGGGAGGCGGAGGCGAGCACGGTGCTGCGTTGAGGGCCGCGCTGCTGCTGGTTCTTGCCGCCGCGCTGGCAGCCGGATGCGCCACAAGGCCCAGCCATCCGGCAGTCGCCACAGCGGCGGAGCAAGGCAAGCTGCCGCCGCTGGTGCCTTTGCGGCGCTTCGTGGCCAACATCGATTTTTCCGCCGGCTATGTGCTTTCGCCTGACGGGCAAAAGCTGCTGTACTCGCAGGTTGTGGGCACCGACAGTGGCCTGGCAGTGCGTCCGGCAGCGGGCGGTTCGGCCGCCACCTTTGCCACAGGCTTCCTTGCGCGCAGCTCCGGCCCCACCTACTCGTGGCTGCCCGACAGCCGCCACGTGATGTTCGCCAAGGACCTCAGCGGCGACGAGAACACGCAGCTCAACGTGTTCGACAGCACCCAGCCCTTCGCCCCGTGGGCCGTCACGCCCTGGCCCGGCACGCGCAACAGCTTCAGCGGCTGGGGCGCCGCCGGCTCGGCGAAATTCTTCTTCACCAGCAACCGGCGCGACAAAGCCAGCATGGACCTGTACGAGGCCGATGCCGCCACCCGCACGGTGCGCGAAGTAGCGCGCAGCGACGGCCGCATCACCTCGTGGATGCTGGGCACCGACCGCGAACTGGCAGGCCGCTACCGCCAGCTGGGCGATGCGGACGGCTCCGACGCGGTGCTGGAAATCCTGCAGTCCGATGGCACGTGGAAAGTCCTGCGAACCACCCGTGCCTGGGACGAACTCTGGGTCTACCGCATCGACCGCAAGGCCGGCAAGCTGTGGATGCATTCCAACCTCGGGCGCGACAAGTCGGCGCTGGTCGAGGTGGACCTGGCCACCGGCGCCGAGCGCATCCTGGGCGAACACCCGCAGGTGGACGTGTACAACGCGCAACTGCCGCCCATCGAAGGCGCGCCTGTTTCCTACGTCACGCATGCCGGGCTTCCAAAAGTGACCTGGCTCGACCAGGCGCTCGGCCAGGAAGCCGACAAGGCCGTGCGTGAGGCTCGCAGCCGCGGCCTGCTGGACGTCGACCCCGTTGTCGTGCGGCTGCAGAACGCGTCGCTGGGCATGCGGCGCGTCATCCTGCAGGCGCAGGGCGACTTCGACACGGCCGAGCTGCTGCTGGACCGCGACACGGGCAAGGTCGAGCGGCTGGACCCCAAAGAGCCTGAGGCGGCGGCGCAGCTCGCGCGCTCCGAGCCCTATTCGTTCCGCACTTCCGACGGCCGCACGGTTCACGGCTACGTAATCCGCCCGCGCGGCGTCACAGGCCCGGCGCCGCTGGTCGTCAACGTCCACGGCGGTCCCTGGGGGCGTGACTTCTGGCACCCGGCCACCTTCAACAGCGATCAGTTCCTGGCCAACCGCGGCTACGCCGTGCTGAACGTGAACTTCCGCGCCTCGCACGGCTATGGCCGCGAGCACATGATGGCCGGTGTGAATGAGGCCTGGGGGCGTACCCAGCAGGACGTGGCCGAAGCCGCACAGTGGGCCGTGGACCAGGGCATCGCCGACCCCAGGCGCATGGCGGTGCTGGGCGCCAGCTTCGGTGGCTTCTCGGTGATGGCGCAGCTCGCGCAGAAGCGCCAGGACTGGCGCTGCGGCGTCAACATGGTGGGCGTGGCCAACTGGGCGCGCGTGATCGAGAACTGGCCGCCTTTCTGGCGCAACCGCCACATGTTCACCACCTTCTTTGGCAACCCGGCAGTGCCCGCCGAGCGCGAGCGCATGCTGGCGCAGTCGCCCATCTCGCACGTCAAGGACATGACTGCCCCCATGCTGGTCGTCCACGGTGCCAACGACATCCGCGTGCTTCGGCAGGATTCCGACGAAGTGGTCACCGCCCTGCAAAAGCTGGGCCGCCCGGTGGAGTACCTGTCGTTCCCCAACGAAGGCCACAGCGTGCGCCGCTGGCGCAACCGGCTGGAGATGTGGCGGCGCGTTGAAGAACACCTGGCCGGCTGCCTGGGCGGGCGCAGCGCGGGCTGGGACTACTACGAGCTGATGCCGCGCTGAATTCCTGACGTCGCTCCTCAAGTTGGAGGATGCGCACAGCCGTGAGCGCGGCTATAACGAGTGGCATGCCCACGCCATTCAGACCCAGCCTTGACGCGGTTCGCCAGGGTGCCGGACCTTTCTGCGGCGCCGCGTGCGCCGTTTATGTTTCACACTGGATAGCGGGTACCAGTGATGTCGTCGATCCAGGAGCCAACAACGCCCAGTCGGAGCTGCGAAGGGCCATGGATGTCACCCGCACCTCCGATTGCTGCGACAGCCTGGGGAGCACGCCCGCCAACATTGCAACCTATCTCAAGGGATTGCACCCGCAGATCGAGATCTATGCGCCGTCCGAGGTCCTGACCAACTGGTCGGTGCGCCCGTGGTATATGGGTTTGCGCGGCGGGCTGGCCACTTGCAGCGCGGTGAATTGGTCCTGCGGTTTTGCCTGTGCAATGCCCGAGCGCACGCTGGGCCGCGACAAGATGATCATCAGCATGGTGAGCAAGTCGTGGTCTCTGCCTCTGTGCTCAGCCGATTTCTACAACTCGCATTTCATCGTCCGCATAGACGAGAACCGCATCATGGACCCGGCCACGGGCACGGTCCAGCCGGCAAATACCTTCCTCACGGGCGGCTATCTGAGCCGGGGGTGGGCACCGATCGGCCTGGACCTTCACATCTTCAAGCCCCAACGTCCGCTGATGGACGTGGAGTTGCCGCCGCCCGTGATCGTGGTCGCGCAGATGAACCGGAACTAGGCACCTCGCTCCCGAGTGCAGCCAGGATGTTGTTCGCGGCGGCCACGCCCATGTTCACATAGGCGTCGCTGGTGACGCCGCCGATGTGCGGGCTCAGCACGAGGCGCGGATGTCCGAAGAATGGGTGGTCCTGGGGCGGCGGCTCCTGCGCGAACGCGTCCAGCCCCGCCATGGCCACCTTGCCGGTGCCCATGGCGACCAGCAGTGCGCGCTCGTCGACCAAGCCGCCGCGCCCGGTGTTGACCAGGATCAGTCCGGGCTTGCACAGCGCCAGCGTGTCCTGGTTGACCATGTCACGGTTGTCATCGGTCAGTGGGCAGTGCAACGAGATCACGTCAGAGCGGCGCCAGATGTCTTCCAGCGGGACTTGCTCGACATGCGCGGGAACGTTCTTTGTGAAAGGGTCGAAGCCGATGACATGCATGTCCATCGCATCGGCCATGCGCGCGAAGCGCTGGCCGATCGCGCCCAGGCCCACCACGCCGACGGTGCGGCCGGACAGCTCGACGCTCTTGTGGGTGGCCTTGTCCCAGTGGCCCGCGTGCATGCGCTCGTTCAGGAGCACCACCGACTTGGCGCAGGCCAGCACCAGCGCCATGGCCTGCTCGGCGACAGCCGCTGCATTGGCCCCGGCCGCCGCGACCACCGCGATGCCGCGCGCATCGGCTGCGGGGCGGTCGATGGTGTCGGTGCCGCTGCCGTGCTTGGAGATCACGCGCAGCGACGGTGCGGCCGCGATGATGCGCGGCGTGATGCGGCCATAGCGCACGATGATGGCAACAGGGTCGTGCTGCCTGCACAGTTCGACAAGGTCGTCCTCATTGGGCGTCTTGCCCGCGTAGACCATGTCGAAGCCGGTGAGCAGCGCCAGCGCCTGCGGCGCCAGGTCTGCCCCGGTGACCAGGATCTTGCTCAAAGCGTTTCGCCCTGCGCGAGGACGCCGGCGTTGACGAGGGCCGCGGCCAGCCAGGGTGCGCCGGTATTGCCCTGGCCGATGGCCGCCACGCGGGCGTTTTCGTCGGCTACTTTCTTCGCGGCCAGCGGCAGAAGCGATTCGAGCTTCTCGCGCTCGACCACCATCACGCCGTCTGCGTCGGCCAGGATGAAATCGCCGGCATGCACGACGATGCCGCCCACGTTCACCGGGTGGCCGATGCGGCCGGCCACCGACTTGGTGGGACCGTTGGGGTTGGTGCCCACGCAGAACACCGGAAAGTCCATCTCGTCGAGTTCCAGGCTGTCGCGTACGGCACCGTCGATCACGACGCCGGCGATGCCCAGCTTGCGGCATGCGGTCATCATGATGGTGCCCATCAACGCGGCAGTCAGGTCGGCCTTGCCGTCAATCACCAGCACATCCCCGGGCTTTGCCAGCGCCATGGCGGCGTGGATCATCAGGTTGTCACCGGGCCGTACTTCGACGGTGAGGGCCGGGCCGGCCATCTTCATGCGCGGGCGCAGGGCATGGATGCGGCCATGCATGGCGCCGCGCCGGCCGTTGACGTCCGCGATGATCGCGGCCTGGTACTGCGAAGCCTGTTGGACGAGCGCGGGAGAGACGCGGGGAAAGTCGCGGATGATGTCGGTGTTGTTGCTCATGCTGTCTTTCAGTCGACCTTGGCGCCCGAGTCGCGCACGACCTGGCCCCA
>CALRME020000327.1:0-4475 GCA_943369045.1 Sphingobacterium thalpophilum | reverse complement strand
GCTCTTCCTTTCGCGGCTGGCCGACCAGATCCTGCTGTTCCTGGTACCGCTGGTGGTGTTCCAGGTCACCGGCAGCGTGGCCTGGTCAGGGTTGGCGTTCGCGGCTGAAACGTTTCCGCGCTTCCTGGCCTATCCGATATCGGGAGCGCTGTGCGACCGGTACTCTCCCATCAAGCTCATGCAGGCAAGCCAGGTCCTGCGCGCCATCGTCTGCGTGATTGGCGGCGCCGCGAGTGCGGCCTTCGGCGGTGTGGGCTGGCTGGTGGCGCTGTCGGCCGTCTGCGGCGTGCTCACCACGCAGGGCATCATGGCGCGCGAGGTGCTGCTGCCACAGGCCTTCAGGTCCATCCGGTTCGAGAAGGTCCTGGCGTATTCGCAGGCCGCCGACCAGGGCGGCGCGGTGCTGGGCCCCCTGCTGGCCGCCTTGCTGCTGGGCTGGTGGCGCTGGGAGATCGTGGTGGGCGCGGCTGCCGCGATCTTCCTGCTCGCCGACATCGCCACCACGCTGTGGGAGCGCGGCAGCCAGGCGCAGTTGCTGGCGCCCGAAGACGACCGGGGCTGGATCGCGCCCATCCAGACCGCGTTTTCCCATGTCATCAGGCTGCCCGGCCTGCGGCGCCTCGTCATCCTCGCGGCCGGTGTGAACCTGGTGATCGGCGTGACTGGCGCGTCCTCCGCAGCGCTGTTCACCGGCCTGCACGCCCAGAGCGCGTCGCACTACGCCTGGCTGCAGACAGCGGGCGCCGTCACGACCATCGTCATCCTGCTGGCGATCGCGCATTCCGCGATGCCGCTCAAGTGGATGGGCATCACCGCCTTTTCCCTGATTTTCGCCGGCGGGGTGCTCACCGCGCTCAGCCCGAACGCCGCGCTGTACGTGCTGGGCTTCCTGCTCATCGCGGGCTTCGACAAGATGTTCAACGTCTACATCCGCAGCAGCCGGCAAAAGATCATCCCGCCGGCTGACTACGGCAAAACCACCGGCGTCATCGTGATGCTCAACAACCTCACGCAACCGCTGGCCGGGCTGGCTGTCGGCCTGTTCGCAAGCCACGCCTCCACCGGCGCCATCGTGCTTGCGCTCACTTTGTTGATGGGTGTGCTGGCGCTGCCTGGCTTAAAAGCCAGGCGCTGAAAAGATCGGTCGCTGCGTGTGCGGCCTGAGCACGGCGGCGGCACAGGTAGTAGCCCCGGCCGGTGGAAGCCGATGCGGCCACCGGCATCACCAGCCGGCCTGAAGCCAGGTCGGTTTCCACCATGCATTTCTGGACCACTGCAACGCCCATGCCGCCGCGAGCCGCTTCGATGAGGTTCATCACCAGGTCGAAGCCGCTGCCCTTGCGGCGCGCAGGCAGTTGCGCACCGGCTGCGTTCGCCCACAGCGTCCAGTTGTCCGGGTAATTGGAGTGGTAGAGCAGCGGCTGGGCCAGCAATTGCTCGGCCTTGCGGATGCCTTTGGCGAGCTTTGGTGCGCAGACCGCAACAACCTCGCGCCCCAGCAGGTACTGCGCCGACACCTGGCGCGGCCACTGGTGCTGCGGGCCCGGCTTGACCTCGATCCAAGCGTCGATGTCCTCGCGCGTGAAGTCCTCGTCGTGGTGGTATTGGCGCAACTCGATCTCCACCTCCGGGTGCAATTGCTGGAAGCCATCCAGCCGCGGCATCAGCCAGAGATTGCCCAGGCTGGTGATCACAGACAGGCGCAGCCGAAGCCGCTCCGGCGTCTTGCGCATGCGCTGCGCCGCGGCCTCGAGCGCGGCCACCGGCTTGTCTACCAGCTTGCGCAGCTGCAATCCGGCCGGCGTCAGTGTCACGCCTGCCGCCGTGCGATGCAGTACGTCCTGGCCCAGCTCTTCTTCCAGCCTGGCGACGGCGCGGCTCACTGCGGCCTGCGTCACGAAAAGCTCCTCCGCGGCCTTGCGGAAACTGCCCGTGCGCGCCACCGCGAGGAAGGCATGCAGTTCGACCAGCGAGGGGCTCTGGATGGGCATGGGCCGATTACATCATGTCATCACCCCTGATCCAAATGTCGTTTGTGCCGCGACAGGCGCAGCCCTAATCTCGCGGCCAGCAATACACCACGTTGGAGAGCACCATGATCAACCGCCGACAGATACTCGCCGCCAGCGCCGGTGGCGCCGCAGCACTTGCCCTGCCCGCCCTGGCGCAGCGCGCCTGGCCCAACCAGCCGATCACGCTGGTGGACCCCTTCCCCGCCGGCGGCAGCACCGACTATTTCTCGCGCCTGCTGGCCGACCGCATGGGCGCCTTGCTGGGCACCCAGGTCGTGGTGGACAACAAAGCCGGCGCCGGCGGGCTGGTGGGCGCCACGTATGTGGCCAAGGCCAGGCCCGATGGCTACACCATCGGCATGGCTTCGGTCAGCACGCTGTGCGCGGGCCCGGCGGTACAGCCGGCCTCGGTGTTGCGCTACGACCCGATCAAGGACTTTTCATTCATCACCAAGGTGGCGACGCTGCCCAGCCTGCTGGTCTCGAGCAACAAGCTGCCGGTGCGCGACTTTCGCGAGCTGATCGCCATGGCCAAGGCCAAGCCGGGCCGCGTCAGCTGCGGCGTACCGGGGCTGGGCTCGGCCGGCCATGTGCTGATGGAATACCTGATGAAGCTGGCCGACATCAAGCTGCTGATGGTGCCTTACAAGAGCGGCGGCGTGATGCTCACCGACCTGATCTCGGGCCAGCTCGACATCCTGTCCAACAACATCCCGGAAGTGCTGCCGCACGTGAAAAACGGCTCGGTGCGCGCGCTGGCCGTGCGCGACAACCGCCGCCTGGGCGCGCTGCCCGACATCCCCACCTACAGGGAAATGGGCCTGCCCGAGGTCTCGAACCCGCTGTGGTTCGGCCTGGTGGCGCCGGCGGGCGTGCCCGAGCCCCTGCTGGCAAAGATACGCGCAGCGGCCCACAAGACCATGGTCGAGTCCGCGTTTGTAGACAAGACACTGTCGGTTTCCGCTTCCATCAGCCCGAGCAACGGCGCCGAGTTCAAGGCCGATGCGGCGGCGCTGCTCCGGACGCTGCAGGAAGTCGTCAAGAGCGCCGGCATCAAGCCCGATTGATGGCCGGGCCTCCCTTCACCCTGCAGGGCCCGGCCGATGGTGTGGCTGCGATTGCGCTGGTGTGCGACTCACCGCACAGCGGCGTCAGCTACCCGACCGACTTTGGCTACGCCATCAGCCACGCGGCGCTGCGGCTGTCGGAAGACACGCACGTGGACTGCCTGTGGGACCGTGTACCGGCCATCGGCGGCTCCCTTCTGTGCGCGACGTTCCCGCGCAGCTACATCGACGCCAACCGCGACGAGGCCGACGTGGACACCGGGATGATCGAAGGCGCGTGGACGCGGCCCGCCACGCCTTCGCCGCGCACGCTGGAAATCGGCGTCGGCCTCATCTGGCGGGAGACGCCTGAGCGCTTGCCCATCTACGCGCGCAAGCTCTCGCCGGGCGAGGTTGCACAGCGCATAGAAAAATACTGGCGGCCCTACCGCCAGGCGCTGGCGGCGCAACTGGAAGCCGCGGCGCAGCGCTTTGGCGGCTACTGGCACCTGAACCTGCACTCCATGCCCGGCAATGTCTACGAGCGGCTGGGCATGGCGCCGCGTCCGGCGGCGGACATCGTGCTGGGCGACCGGCACGGCACGAGCTGCGGCCGCGATTTTCTGGACGTTGTGGCCGCATCCTTTCGCTCCTGCGGCTACAGCGTGGCCGTCAACGACCCGTACGAAGGCGCAGACCTGGTACGCCTGGCCGGTGCGCCCGGGCGCGGGCGCCACAGCCTGCAGGTCGAAATCAACCGCGCGATCTACATGAACGAGGCCACTCGCGAACCGTTGCCTGCTTTCGACACTTTGCGTAAAGACGTGGGCCGGGTGCTCGATGGCGTGAGGGCTTTTGTGGCCGGGGAGGCATCTGCTTCGTAAAATCCTCCCATCACAAGGGGATTCACGATGGTTGTTCACATCGATTCACGCGCACGCCGCGTCATCGCCGCACTGGTGCTGGGTGCCACCTGCCTGCTGGCGGGCGGTTGCGCCGTCGTGGCTGTTGCCGATGCCGCCGCGTCTGTTGCAGTCAAGGGGGCAGGCCTGGCCGCCGATGCGGCCATCGGCACCGTGCGCCTGACCGGCCGGGCCGTCGGCGCCGCCGCCGACCTCGTTATCCCGGGCAGCAGCCAGTAAGCACGGGATTGGCGGGCGTAAACTGGCCCGCATGTTCCTGCCCTTCGCCTTCCACCCGAGGCTGCTTGAGTCGCTGAAGGGTTACACCCGCGAACGTTTTTTCTCGGACACGGGTGCCGGCGTCACGGTGGCCATCGTTGCCCTGCCACTGGCCATGGCCTTTGCGATCGCCTCCGGCCTCAAGCCAGAAGCCGGCCTGTGGACGGCCATCATCGCCGGCTTCCTGATCGCCCTGCTGGGCGGCTCCAGCGTGCAGTTCGGCGGGCCGGCCGGCG
>CALRME020000326.1:0-4479 GCA_943369045.1 Sphingobacterium thalpophilum | reverse complement strand
ACCGGTGACTGGCCGGCCGATCCAGGTTATGCCCCTGCCGGCACTGGCTAACGGCCATGTCACCTTCGGCTCGTTCCAGATATTCAGCAAGCTTAGCGACGACTCCCTTTCGGCCTGGGCCAAAGTGCTACAGGCAATGCCCAGAGCGACGCTTCGCCTTCAGAGCTGGCAACTCGGCTTCCAGGGCGCCCGTCATGATGTGCTTGAGCGCCTGGAAAGGTTAGGCATCGCACCAGAGCGTGTCAGCCTGCATGGCGGCAGCCCGCGTGATGACTACCTGCAGGCCCATGGCGAGGTCGACATCCTGCTGGACACTTTTCCCTTTCCGGGCGGCACTACCACCGCCGAAGCGTTATGGATGGGCGTGCCTACCGTCACCCGTACCGGAGAAACCCTGTTACAGCGCCAGGGAGAGAGCCTTCTGCGCTGTGCCGGCCTCGGCGATTGGGTAGCTCATACAGAGGAGCAATTCGTGGAACTGGCACTCGGGAAAGCCAGCGACCTTGCGGCGCTGGCGAGGCTGCGTGCCGGTTTGCGGGATCAGGTACTGGGCTCGCCCTTGTTCGACGCGAAGCGCTTCGCACGCCACCTCGAAGACGCATTCGAGGGTATGTGGCGCAAGCGGGCGCCCGCTCCCGCTGAAGGGACCTGAGCAATGGTTTCAGGCGATCACAAAGGCTTCTGGTGGCAACCCGTCGTGGCGGCGCGAATGCATCTTCGTGAACGCCGACTCGAGATGGCGCGCGAAGCGCTTCGCGTCGAACACGCCCGTGCTCAGGCGGGCTTTGCCCAGCCGGGCTTTCAATGCCGAGAGGGCTTCGCAGTCGTGCGCCAGGGCGAGCGCGGTTGCCTCGTAATCCACCAGCGAACCGGCTACGAGCTCCGGCAAATCCAGGGCGTGAAGCAGGCTTGCCGCAACGCGTGAGGCAAAGGTCTCGCCCGGGCAGGTCAGCACGGGCAGCCCGGCCCACAGCGCATCGCTCGCAGTGGTGTGCGCGTTGCAATAGATGGTGTCAAGGAAAAGGTCTGCGGCGCGGTGTCGCGCCAGATGCTGCGGCAGCTTCGCGTGCCCTGCGAAAACCAGTCTCGATCCGCTGATGCCGCGAGCCTCAGCCTGGGCGCGCAGGTTACCCTTTGCCAGCGGGTTCGACTCCAGCAGCCAGAGAACACTGCCTTCGACATGCTGCAAAAGCCTCATCCACACATCGAAGATGGCCGGCGTGATCTTGTAGTTGTTGTTGAAGCAGCAAAATACAAATCCCGAGTCCGGCAACCCCAGATCGCTGCGGTGCACTGGTGATGCATCGATGGCCCGCTGCGAATCATTGACCTGATAACACCCCGGAAGATAGGCGAGTTTCTCCGCAAAGAAGTCCTGATGCGAGGGTGGAACGACGATGCTGTCCGCGATGAGGTAGTCCACTAGGCCGGTCCCCATGGTTCCGGGAAATCCCAGGTAGTTCACCCGGACGGGTGCCGGCCTTTCGGCAAAGATCCCGGGACGGCTGTTCTGCGTAAATCCCTTGAGGTCCACGGCAATGTCGACTTCAAGTGCCCGCGCCCTGGCGGCAACCTCGTGATCGGACTGGTTGTTCACGACCAGGAAATGATCAAACGCCGATACCAGCCTCGCACGCATTGAATCGGTCCGCTCCGGGCCGAAAGAAAAGGCGAAGAGCTCAAACCTTGAGCGATCATGCTGCTCGAAAAGCTCTGCCATCAGGTACGAAGTGGCGTGCTCGTGAAAGTCTGCCGAAAAGTAGCCGATGCGAATCCGGCCGCCGCGACTCCCTGGCGCCGTGCTGGGTGCCAATGCGGGCTCTCGCTGCGGAAACTGGTTCTGCACATAGCATTCAACGGCGCGGCGCTGCACGGCCGGTGGGAGTGGGGAGGCCACCGTGATGAACGGATTGACCACTTGCCCCGGTGTCTGGATGCGTCGCGCCAGCTCCTCAAAATTGCCCGCAAGCCCATCCCACTCGCAGGCATGCTGCTTCGCATGAAGCCAGTTGCCAAACAGGAACGGCATGTCAGGCTTGAGTGCCAATGCCCGGCCGTAGTTGGAGAGCGCTTCCTGAAGTCTTCCGGCATTTCGCTGCGCGTTCGCACGATTGAAAAGCGCTTCGGCGTAGTCGCCCGAGATCGCCAGGGCCTGCGCATACGCAGCGTCTGCCTGGCCGAGCCGCCCCAAATCGGCCAGCACGTTCGCGCGGTTGTTCAGAGCCTGCGGGTTGGCAGGCGAAATGGCCAGCGCCGAGTCGTAACTCGCCAGCGCCTGTTCATGCCGGCCCAGTTTGCGCAGGGCATTTCCACGGTGGTTGAGTGCGCGCGCGTGGCGTGGTTCGATGCCCAGGGCCCGATCGAAAGCAGCCAGGGCTTCGTCCGCGCGATGGAGCGCCAGCAGGGTATTGCCCAGGTTGTTCCATGCCTCAGCCGACTGTGCATCAAGAGCCAGCGCTTTTTCATGACAGGTCATGGCCTCGGCCGGCCGGTCAAGCGCGGTGAGCACGGCTCCGCGATTGGTCCATGCGCCCGCGAAATCCGGCGCATGCCGGGTAGCACTTTCAAAACTGGCCAATGCCCGGCCGGGCTGATCCAGCTCGATCAGGCTCGCGCCCAGATTGTTGTGGGCGGCAGCCAGACTGGGGTCCAGGGTAAGCGCGCGTTCGCAGAAGGCAACGGCTTCATCCGGCCTGCCCTGCAGGCGCAGTGCGTGGCCCAGGTCGCTGAGATCCTGGGCGCCGGCAGGCGATACCCGCAGGGCCTCCTGAAGGCTGGCCACCGCGCCCGCGGCGTCGCCCAACTGCAGCAGCGTGGCGCCCAGAACCCGGTGCAAGCCGGCATTGCCTGGGTCCAACGCGAGCGCCCGCCGGTAGCTGGCTGCCGCACTTTCCGGCCTCCCTGCCTGCATCCACAGGTGGCCGCGGTAGAGGTGAAAATCGGCCACGGCCGGATTGCCGGAAATACCCTCGTCGATGACGGCCGTCGCCTGATCAAACTGGCCCGTCTGGAACAGCAATCGGCACAGGCTGGCGCGGGCGGGTTCGAACAGGGGCTGAATCTGCAGCGCATTGCCCAGGCTTTCAATTGCGCCTGGAATATCGGCAACTTGCTCTCTTGCCCCGGCCAGCAGAAAGAGGGCATCGTGATTGCGGGGGTCGAGCGCGACCGCCTGCTGCAGGTGCATCACAGCCTCGCCGTGCCGGCCCAGTTCGCCCTGCGCGAAGCCCAGATTCACGAGGGCCAGAGGATCGTGCGGATCAGCAGCCACGGCGCGTGCGTAGCACGCAGCCGCCTCCCCAATGCGGTCAAGTGCCAACAGCCGGTTGCCTTCTTCACGATGGGCGCGGCCTGATTGACCCACCTGTTGCGAACGGGCGGACGCAGCCTTGAGCCATGCAAACATCGGGTTCCTTTCGCGAGAAAGCACAAATTGTGTGCCCAAACCACGGCTCTATAAAATCGGATGCACCATGGCCCAAAAGAAAAAACTGGCCGCATATAGCGGGCGCTCGTTGTGACACGTTTCCCGGGGCGGGCGTCTTGTGCGGCGATCGCCATGGCCATGAGCCTTGCCTTGCCCTGGCTCAATCCGTTTGCTGTGGGGCCGTCGCCGATGGCGCTTCCATGGATCGCGACCGCACTTGCCGGCTTGGCGGCCTGGAGGCTGGCCGAAATCCAGACAGTTGCGAAAGCCTGGGTGCTGCCGCTCGCAGCTTTTGGATTCTGGATCGCGGCAAGGGGGCCTGCGCCGACGCCCGAGTCACTGATGGCGCTGGGCGCGCTGGTGTTGGCCGCGCTGGGCGGCTCCGTAGGCACAAAGGCCCAAAAAAGCGCGCTGCTGATGCGGGCGATCGCGCATGCCTGGCTGGCGGCAGCCTTGGTCAGCTCGGTGGCCGCGTTGCTACAGTATTTCGGCTACTCCCACCTTTTCTCGCCGTGGGTCAATACAAGCCAACTTGGTGAGGCATTTGGCAATCTGCGCCAGCGCAACCAGTTCGCTACGCTCACCAGCATGGGTGTCCTGGCCCTGCTATGGGCGGTGCGCTCGGGAAGCCTGCAGCGAAAAGGCCTGGCATGGCCTGCCATCGCCCTACTGGCTGCGGGAAACGCTGCTTCCGCCTCCCGTGCCGGCGCCCTTGAGCTGCTGGCCATAGCACTGGCAACGTGCTTGTGGGCGCCGCCTGCGCAGCGGCGCCTCATGTGTTCGTATGCGCTGGCGGCGATCGCCGCCTATCTGGCATCCGCCCTGTTCTTCCCGCTCTTTCTGGAGTGGCTGTCCGGCCAGACAGGAGGCAGCGTTTTTTCGCGGATTGGCCATGGTGTCAGCTGCAACAGCCGGTTGGTCCTGTGGTCCAACGTGCTGGAACTGATCGCGCAAAAGCCCTGGGCCGGTTGGGGCTGGGGAGAGCTGGACTATGCACACTTCGTCCACCCCTACAGCGGCGCAAGATTTTGCGACATTCTGGACAACGCCCA
>CALRME020000325.1:0-4485 GCA_943369045.1 Sphingobacterium thalpophilum | reverse complement strand
GTCGGCGAGATGGCGCTCTATTCAAATGCGGACCGTTCGGCCACGGTCACGGCCGAAAGCGCCTCGGTGGTCTGGGCGCTGACGCGCGAGGCGCTGGAAGGCCTGCACGCCAGCGCACCCGACACCGCCATGCAATTCCATGCCTTTGTCATGCGCACCATGGCCGAACGCGTGCGGCTGGCCAACGGCACGATCGCCGCGTTACAGCGCGATACCTGACAGCTGGGTAGGACGGCCCCCACGCGAAGCTGAGGTGGAACCTGTCCGGGGCTCTGCAGGAAGGGTGAAACACTGCATTCACAACTTACCCAGGAGCAACCACATGTCACTATCCCTCATCCTTCTGATCGTCCTGATCCTTTTGCTGGTCGGCGCACTGCCCACCTGGGGCCACAGCCGCAGCTGGGGCTATGGCCCAAGCGGTGGCCTCGGTCTGGTCGTGCTGATCCTGATCGTGTTGCTGCTGATGGGACGAATCTAGTCCCCTCGCCTTCACGAGCGAAAGGGCCCTTCCGGGCCCTTTTTTTGCGCCCGCCGCCCGGCTTCAGCTATTGATCTGCGCCCAGAGCTTGTCCAGCCGCTTGACGCTCACCGGCTGGGGCGTGCGCAGCTCCTGGGCGAAGAAGCTCACCCGCAGTTCCTCCAGCAGCCAGCGGAACTCCAGCATGCGGTCGTCCACCGCTCCCTTTCGCTCGGCCACCAGGCGCCAGTACCGTTGTTCCTGCGGCCGCAGCTCGGTCATGCGCGTGGCGTCGCGGGCGGGATCGGCGCGCAGCTTGTCCAGCCGCAGCGTGATGGCCTTGAGGTAGCGCGCGAAATGCTGCAGCTGTGGCCAGGGCGTCACCGCCAGGAAGCGCTTTGGCATCAGTTTCTGCAGCTGCTGCTGCGCGTCGGCCGTGGCCTCGGGGCCGGTCTTGGTGTCCTTGATCTTGCGCACCGCCGCGCCGTACTCCGTGAGGATGGTGGCGGCCAGGCGCGCCACTTCGTTGGCGATCAGCGTCAGGCGGCCACGGCCCTCCTCGATCCGGCGCTTGAAAGCCGCCTCGTCGGCCGGCAGCGGCTCCAGCAGGAAGGCGCGGTCCAGCGCCACGTCAATGACCTGGTCGCGCAACTCTTCCTGCGTCCCCAGCGTCATGAAGGCCACCGCCATCTTCTGCAGGTCGGGGATGTTCTTTTCCAGGTACTTCAGCGCGTCCTTGATCTGCAATGCGAACAGGCGCTTGAGGCCGGCGCGGTGCTTCGCGGCCGCCACCTCGGGCTCGTCAAACACCTCTATGGTCACGGCGTCGCCCTGGTCCACCAGCGCCGGGAAGCCAATCAGAGACTGGGCGCCCTTGCGGATCTCCATCAGCTCCGGCAGTTCGCCGAAGGTCCAGGCGCTGTAGCGCTGCCCAGCAGGCACAGCCGCTACATTTTCTGTAGCTGGCTTAGCAATACCAGTGCGCTTTGCAGCCGTTTTCTCCTCTGCTGCTTCAGGCGCAGCCACAGCCACCTTCATTCCCGCCAGCGCCTGAAACGCGCCACGGGCCTGCGCGCCCAGTTCGGCCTTGAGCGCGCCCAGGTTACGGCCCGTGCCCATCTGGCGGCCGTGCTCGTCCACAACGCGGAAGTTCATGAACAGGTGGGGGCTGAGCATGTCCAGCTTGAAGTCGGCGCGCTTGACGTCCAGGCTGGTCTGGTCGCGCACACGCTTGAGCAGAGCGTCGGTCAGTGAGCCGCTAGTCCATGCCTCGGGCTGGGTCAGCGCCTCGGTCAGCCGCGCGGCCGACTCAGGCAGCGGCACAAAACGTGAACGCGGCCGCTGCGGCAGGCTTTTGAGGAGCGCCTGTACCTTGTCCTTGAGCATGCCGGGCACCAGCCATTCGGCGCGGTCGTCGCTGACCTGGTTGAGCACAAAGAGCGGCACCGTCACCGTCAGGCCGTCGCGCGCGTCGCCGGGCTCGTGCAGGTAAGTCGCCGCGCAGTCCACGCCGCCCAGGCGGATGGTCTTGGGGAAGGCGTTGGTGGTGATGCCTGCCGCCTCGTGGCGCATCAGCTCATCGCGCGTGAGCTTGAGCAGCTCCGGGTTCTTGCGAGACTCGGTGCGGTACCAGCCCTCGAACGTGGCGCCGCTGTAGACGTCCGACGGCAGCTGCTGGTCGTAGAAGGCGTAGATCAGCTCGTCATCGACCAGCACGTCCTGCCGGCGCGACTTGTGCTCCAGCTCCTCGACCTGCCTGACCAGCTTCTGGTTGGCGGCCAGGAACGGCAGGCGTGTCTCCCACTGGCCAGCGACCAGCCCTTCGCGGATGAAGATTTCCCGCGCGCCCGGCTGGTCGACTTTGGCAAATGAGACACGCCGCCCGCTGTAGATCACCAGGCCGTACAGCGTGGCACGTTCCAGCGACATCACCTCGGCGGCCTTCTTTTCCCAATGCGGGTCCAGCAGCTGCTTCTTGAGCAGGTGGCCCGCCACCTCCTCAATCCACTGCGGCTCGATGTTGGCGATGCCGCGCCCGAACAGGCGGGTGGTCTCCACCAGTTCGGCCGCCACGATCCAGCGGCCCGGCTTCTTCTTCAGGTGGGCGCCGGGGTGGGCGAAAAACTTGATGCCGCGAGCGCCGAGGTACTCGCCCGAGGTCGACTCCTCCATCTTCCAGCCGATGTTGCCCAGCAGGCCCGACAGCATGGACTTGTGCAGGTCTTCATAGCTCGCAGGCTGGGTGTTGAGCTTCCACTTGTGCTCGGCCACCACGGTATGCAGCTGCGAGTGAATGTCGCGCCACTCGCGCACGCGGCGGATGTTGATGAAGTTCTGGCGCAGCAGCTGTTCGTACTGGCGGTTGGAGAGCTTGTGAGAGTTGTCCGGCGAGCCCTGCGCGCCCTCCTGCTTTCCGCCACGCGCTGCATGAATCCACTGCCACAGCCGCACATAACCCGAGAACTCGCTCTTCTCGTCGTCGAACTTGGCATGCTGCTGGTCGGCCTGGGTCTGCATGTCCATGGGCCGGTCGCGCACGTCCTGCACCGAAAGGGCCGAGGCGATCACCAGCACTTCGTCGAGCGCGCCGCGCGTGCGCGCCTCCAGGATCATGCGGCCCACGCGCGGGTCCAGCGGCAGCTTCGCCAGCTCGCGGCCGGTGTCAGTCAATTCGTTGTCGTCGTCCACCGCGCCCAGCTCATTGAGCAGCTGGTAGCCGTCGGCAATCGCCCGGCGCTGCGGCGGCTCGATGAAGGGGAACTGCTCCACGTCGCCCAGGTGCAGCGACTTCATGCGCAGGATCACACCGGCGAGCGAGGAGCGCAGGATTTCCGGGTCGGTAAAGCGCGGCCGGCCGGCGAAGTCCTTCTCGTCGTACAGGCGGATGCAGATGCCGTTGGCCACCCGCCCGCAACGCCCCGCCCGCTGGTTGGCCGCCGCCTGGCTGATGGGCTCGACCAGCAGCTGCTCCACCTTGCTGCGGAAGCTGTAACGCTTGACGCGCGCCGTGCCGGCGTCGATCACGTAGCGGGTGCCTGGCACGGTGAGCGAGGTTTCCGCCACATTGGTGGCCAGCACCACCCGGCGGCCGGTGTGGCCATCGAAGATCCGGTCCTGCTCGGCGGGCGACAGCCGCGCGAACAGCGGAAGCACCTCGGCGTTGCGCGTCATCACGTGGTGCGACAAGTGCTTGCGCAGGTGGTCAGCCGCCTCGCGGATCTCGCGCTCACCGGGAAGGAAGACCAGTATGTCGCCGGCCGCGTTGCCGGCCCAGAGTTCATCGACGCCGTCGGCGATGGCGTTGTTCAGGTCGTATTCGCGGCTTTCCTCGAAAGGCCGCCAGCGCTGCTCCACAGGGAACATGCGGCCCGAAACGTAGATGATGGGCGCCGGGCCCTTCGCGGAGGCAAAGTGGGTGGCAAACCTGTCCGCATCGATGGTGGCCGAGGTGACGATCACCTTCAGGTCGGGGCGGCGCGGCAATATTTCGCGCAGGTAGCCCAGCAGGAAGTCGATGTTCAGGCTGCGCTCATGGGCCTCGTCGATGATGATGGTGTCGTAGGCCTTGAGCAGCGGGTCGGTCTGCGTCTCGGCCAGCAGGATGCCGTCGGTCATCAGCTTGACCGAGGCGTCGCGTGAGAGCCGGTCCTGGAAGCGGACCTTGTAGCCCACCACATCGCCCAGCGGCGTCTTGAGCTCTTCGGCGATGCGCTTGGCCACGCTGGAGGCGGCTATGCGCCTGGGCTGTGTATGGCCGATCAGTTTGCCCTTGCCAGGCTCGTAGTTGAGCTTGCCACGCCCCATGGCCAGCGCGATTTTGGGCAACTGCGTGGTTTTTCCCGAACCCGTTTCGCCGCAGACGATGACCACCTGGTGCGCCTTGATGGCGGCCGCGATCTCGTCGCGCTTGCCCGAGACGGGCAGGGATTCGGGAAAAGTGATGTCCAGGGTCGGCAAGGAAGAAGCGCTCAAAGCCGTCGATTATCGGCCCTGCAGCTAGCCGCCCTCACCTTGCGGCAACTCCG
>CALRME020000324.1:0-4504 GCA_943369045.1 Sphingobacterium thalpophilum | reverse complement strand
TCGCCACGGGCCGGATGCCCGTGGGTGAAATGAACAGGCCCTGGCCGGCCTGGAGCAGCTGCAGTGCGGTCTGGCCTTGCTGCGTGACCACAACCGAGCCCAGCCAGGTGAACAGCGTGAGGCCGGCATCGGCTCCCCCGCCCGTTTCGCCGGCGCAGGTGCCCGTGCAGTTGATGTCCACGCCCGTGCCGCGAATCCCGATGGTCGCGGTCGCCGTGCTGAAGCCGACGTTGCGGTTGTTGGCCTTGGCGATCAGCCCCGTCAGGGCACGGACCGAACCGCGCAGTACCGAAACCAGGAAGCGCCCCTCGCCGGCGTTTTTCTCGTCGTAGACGAAGTTGTCGACGCGGAACCGGGTGGTCGAGCCCAAAGTGATGCGCGAGTCGTCGCGAAAGGCCAGCACGGCGCGCGTGCCGTTGCCGGTTTCGACCAGGTCGCCCGGGTAGACACTGCCCCCGTCCACCAGCCTGCGGCGCGTTCCCGCCCCGTCGACCGCATTGAGTTCGCCCTGGGCCGTGACAACCTTGGCGCTGGCCTGCACTGCATTGGGTTTGGAAGTCTCGGAGACCTTGGACGACTCGGTGCCGCAGTCCTTGGCACAGACACGGGCATCGAAATCGGTGCCCCGGATGCCAATGGTGGCGGTGTTGGTCTGGACGCGCGCCGCATTGGGCGAGCTCTTGGAAATCAGGCCGGTCACGGCCCGGAAACCGCCGCGCACCAGCTGCATCAGCATGGTGTTGTCGGGGGCGTTTTCCTTGAACTGGTATTGCTGGAGAACGATTTCAGAATTCGGGCGCACCGTCATCCGGGTACCGTCTTCCATCTTGATGATGGCCGACGCGCCTTCGGAGGTGGTGAGGCGGTCGCCTTCCTTGAGCACCATGCCCTTGCCAAGGGTGCGGGGCACCTGGCCGGGCGTCTGGGCAAAACCCACCCCCCTGGAGAATTCGACTTCGCCTGCCTGGGCATGGACCCCGGAGGACGCCAACAGCATGCAGACCCCCATGGCCACGGGCGCCAAATGCCTGACTGGAAAATGTGGGGCGAACATTGCAAACCTCCGGAACTTTGTAATCACATGCAAGGCAAGGCAGAGCTTGTGCTTAGCCTTATACCGTTACTTTAGGTCCTTTTAGCGAATGCAGATAGGTACAAAACGCACACCTCCCGCAGACGGGGGCTCCCCTAGCGTGCGGATTTCACGGTCCCGTCTGATTTGACGAAGCCTACATCCCGTTACACCAGCACCCGTTCGATGCCGCCGTCGTTCGCTGCGGCCACGTACTGGGGCATCCAGTTTTCGCCCAGGATCTGCCTGGCCATCTCCACAACGATGTAGTCCGCCTCCAGCAAACCGTTCTGCAGGTCGTTGCCGTAGCGCGAAAGGCCCTGCAGGCAGCTCGGGCAGCTGGTTAGGATCTTGACGTTGTCCTTCGCGCCCACGGAGCCGCTGGCGCGCAAGGCGGCTTCGTCCTTCTGGAGTTCTTCTTCCTTGCGAAAGCGCACCTGGGTCGAGATGTCCGGACGCGTTACGCCCAGCGTGCCGGATTCGCCGCAGCAGCGCTCGGACTTGCGGATGTTGTCTCCCATCAGCGCCTTGACGGTCTTCATCGGGTCCTGCAGCTTCATCGGGCTGTGGCAGGGGTCGTGGTACAGGTAGCCGCCCTGCCCCTTGAGGGTGATGCCCTTTTCCAGCAGGTACTCATGGATGTCAATGATGCGGCAGCCCGGGAAGATCTGCTCGAACTCATACCCCTGCAACTGGTCGTAGCAGGTGCCGCAACTCACCACCACGGTCTTGATGTCCAGGTAGTTCAGCGTGTTGGCCACGCGGTGGAACAGCACGCGGTTGTCGGTGATGATCTTGTCGGCCTTGTCGAACTGGCCTGAGCCGCGCTGCGGGTAACCGCAGCACAGGTACCCCGGCGGAAGCACGGTCTGCACGCCGGCGTGCCAGAGCATGGCTTGCGTGGCCAGCCCCACCTGCGAGAACAGGCGCTCCGAACCGCAGCCCGGGAAATAGAACACGGCTTCCGTCTCGGAATTCGTGGCCTTGGGGTCGCGGATGATGGGGACGTAGTCCTTGTCCTCGATGTCCAGCAGGGCCCGCGCGGTCTTCTTGGGCAGGCCGCCCGGCAGCTTCTTGTTGATGAAGTGGATGACCTGTTCCTTGACCGGCGCCCTCTCGTGGGTCGAGCGCGGCGCAGCGGTCTGCTTGCGGGCCAGGCCGCGCAGCAGGTCGTTGGCCAGGCGCTGGACCTTGAAGCCCACATCAACCATGGCCGAACGCATGAACTTGATGGTCTCCGGGCTGGTGGCGTTGAGCATCAACATGGCGGCGAAGTTGCCGGGCCGGAAGCTTTTCTTGCCCATCTTGCGCAGCAGGTTGCGCATGTTCATGGACACGTCGCCGAAGTCGATTTTCACCGGGCAGGGTGAGAGGCACTTGTGGCAGACCGTGCAGTGGTCGGCCACGTCCTCGAATTCTTCCCAGTGCTTGATCGAGACGCCGCGGCGGGTCTGTTCCTCGTACAGGAAGGCCTCGACCAGCAGCGAGGTCGCCAGGATCTTGTTGCGCGGGCTGTACAGCAGGTTGGCGCGCGGCACGTGCGTGGCGCACACCGGCTTGCACTTGCCGCAGCGCAGGCAGTCCTTGACGCTGTCGGCAATCGCCCCGATGTCGGACTGCTGCATGATCAGCGACTCATGCCCCATCAGGCCGAAGCTGGGCGTGTAGGCGTTGGTCAGGTCGGCATAGACCGAAGTGGGAGAGTCCGCCTGCGCATGGCGCAGCAGCTTGCCCTTGTTGAAGCGGCCCTCGGGGTCGACCCGCTGCTTGTAGTCGGCAAAGGGCTTGATCTCCTCGTCGGTGAGGAACTCCAGCTTGGTGATGCCGATGCCGTGCTCGCCGGAGATCACGCCGTTGAGCGCGCGGGCCAGCACCATGATGCGCTTGACGGCCTCATGCGCGCTTTGCAGCATCTCGTAATCGTCGCTGTTGACGGGGATGTTGGTGTGCACGTTGCCATCGCCTGCGTGCATGTGCAGCGCCACCCAGACGCGGCCCTTGAGCACGCGCTTGTGGACGGCGTTGACCTCGTCAAGAATTGGCTTGAAGGCATCACCGGCGAAGATCGCCTGCAGGGCAGCGCGGATCTGCGTCTTCCAGCTGGCGCGCAGCGTGTGGTCCTGCAATTGCGGGAACAGCTCGTCGACGCCATCGAGCCAGCCCTGCCAGAGCGTACGCACCTCGCGCACCAGGTCCAGCGCCTGCCCGACGCGGTCCTCCAGCAGTTCGGCGGACGGGATCTCGCTGGCGTCGTCCTGCTTGCCCAGGGGCAGCTTGCCACGGCTGAAGAAAGCCAGCAGTTCGTCGGCCAGCCTGATCTTGTTGCGCAGCGACAGCTCAATGTTGATGCGCTCAATGCCGTCCGTGTATTCGGCCATCCGCGGCAGCGGAATCACCACGTCTTCGTTGATCTTGAAGGCGTTGGTGTGCTTGCTGATGGCCGCCGTGCGCTTGCGGTCCAGCCAGAACTTCTTGCGCGCTTCCGGGCTGATGGCAATGAAACCTTCGCCGCTGCGCGAATTGGCGATGCGCACCACCTCGGAGGTGACCCGCGCCACGTCGTCGGCGTTGTCGCCGGCGATGTCGCCGAACAGCACCATCTTGGGCACGCCGGACGAGCCGGTCGCGCGCTTGGACTTGGTGGCATAGCCCACGGCCTTGAGGTAGCGGTCGTCCAGGTGCTCCAGGCCGGCCAGCAGCACGCCCGAGCGTTGCTGCTCGGCGAACATGAAATCCTTGATCTCAACGATGCTGGGCACTGCGTCCTTGGCGTTGCCGAAAAACTCCAGGCAAACGGTACGGGTGTGGGCCGGCATGCGGTGCACCACCCAGCGGCCGCTGGTGATCAGCCCGTCACAGCCTTCCTTCTGGATGCCCGGCAGGCCCGAGAGGAACTTGTCGGTCACGTCCTTGCCCAGGCCTTCCTTGCGGAAGGTGTGGCCCGGGATCACCAGCTTCTCGGTGCGCAGGTGCGTCTTGCCGTCAGCCTCGAAGTACTTCAGCTCGAAACTCGCCACTTCGGCGTCATGGATCTTGCCCAGGTTGTGGTCCAGCCGCGTGACTTCCAGCCACTGCGCCTGCGGTGTCACCATGCGCCAGGACACCAGGTTGTCCAGCGCCGTGCCCCAGAGCACCGCCTTCTTGCCGCCGGCATTCATGGCGATGTTGCCGCCGATGCACGAGGCTTCGGCCGAGGTCGGGTCCACCGCGAAAACAAAGCCCGCGCGCTCGGCCGCATCAGCCACGCGCTGCGTGACCACGCCGGCTTCGCTCCAGACGGTGGGCACCGGCTGGGCATGGCCGGGGATGGTGGTCATCTCCACCTCGCTCATGGCTTCGAGCTTTTCGGTGTTGATCACCGCGCTCTTCCAGGTCAGCGGAATGGCGCCGCCGGTGTAGCCGGTGCCGCCGCCGCGCGGGATGATGGTCAGG
>CALRME020000323.1:0-4511 GCA_943369045.1 Sphingobacterium thalpophilum | reverse complement strand
AGCAGTTCTTGATGTATTCGGTCTCGGCCTCCACAGTGACCCACACGCCCATGCGGATGTCGTAGGGGATCTTGCGGCCGTTGGCTTCGAGCGACGAAATCACTTCCACCATGCCTTTGCGCTCCAGTACACCGCCTTCACTGATGGGGCGCGTGACGTAGGGAATGTCTTCCACGCTGGCCGGCGGGTAGAGCAGGCCGTTGGACGGCACCGTGAGGCCGGTGGCGTTGGCCACGGCGGTGCTTTCAATGGAAGGCTTGGAGCCGTCCAGGAAGCTGTTAAACATTTTCGGGTTCAGGCCCCCGCGTTTCGCCTGCTCGGGTGTCAGGCCGTAGTTGCCCCAAACCGTCTCCGGCGTCGATTCGCAAAAATGCGGCAGCCACTTGTGGCCGCGGCCTGCGGCCACCACGGGGAAGCCGCAGGTGCGGGCCCAGTCCACCAGGTCGCAGATCAGCGCGGGCTGGTCGCCGAAGGCCAGCGAATAGACCACGCCGGCTTCGGCCGCGCGCCGTGCCAGCAGGGGGCCGCAGAACGCGTCGGCTTCCACCGTTACGTTGACCACATGCTTGCCGTGGGCAAACGCTTCGATGCAATGGTCGACGGCCGCGATCGGGTGGCCCGTGCATTCGACGATCACGTCGATGGCCGGGTGCCGCACCAGGGCCTGCCAGTCTTCTCCGATGTGCGTTGCTCCAGATTTGATGGCCGCATCAAGAGACTGGGCCTGCGTTGCAGCCGCAGCCCACCCCACGCGGGCAAGGTTGGTGCGAGCGCCGTCGGGCGACAGATCGGCGATGCCGACGAGGTGCACGCCCGGTGTGCGCGGCACCTGCGCGAGGTACATGGAGCCGAACTTGCCGGCGCCTATCAGGCCTATGCGGACCGGCTTGCCGTCGGCCGCGCGCTGCTGCAGCTTGCTGTAGAGATTCATGACGTCAGGCCGCCTTCTTCATTTCATCGAAAGGCACAGACGTGGTCTGCATGGCGCTGGGCGGCAAGCCGTCCTTCCACGGCAGGTCCACCGGGTAGTCCTTGAGCAGGCAGTCGTCGGGCAGCATTTCGATGGGCGTGAAGTCGCGGTGCGCGATGAACTCGGGCCGCTTGTGGCGGCGGATGTGGTTGCTGACGGCGCACAGGCTCAGGTACACGGCCACGCGGTGCCAGGGCGAGAGGTTGCTGCCCGAGGCATGCACCAGGCAGCTGTGGAACAGGATCATCGAGCCCGCCGGGCCGCGCGGCGCGACGATGCCACCGTTCTTGCCGCCGGCACGATCAACCAGTTGGCCGATCAGCGCGTTGTCCACCGTCCACAGCGGGTAGCTGGTGGTGGTCAGGTCATGTTTGGCCTCGACCACGCCCTTCTTGTGGCTGCCGGGGATGAACATCAGCGGGCCGTTGAAGTCGTTCACGTCGTCCAGGAAGATAGCCACGTTCATCGCTCGCTCGGTGGGCATCATGTCGTCATTGAGCCAGGTCCCGTAGTCCTGGTGCCACTGCCAGACGTCGCCTTCGAAAGCGGCCTTTCCGTTGATCTTGAACTGGTGCATGTAGACCTGTTCGTCAAACAGGTCCATCACCGGCTGGATCATGCGCGGGTGCCGCGCAAGCCGCGCGAATGGGTTGCTGTACATGTGGGCGGCAAAGTTGGTGCGCACCGCGTCCTTGCCTTTTTCGCGCACGTTGTAGGCCTCGCGCCGGCTGTACAGCTCGGGCACGGCGTCGGTCAGCGTCTTCGTTTCTTGCCGCGTGAACTGGCCGGGGAAAAAGAGATAGCCCTCGCGGTCGAACTGTTCGAGTTGTTCTTTGCTCAGTCTCATGGTGTGTCTCCTGTTTTGAGGACATGCGAAAGCAGCGCCGCCAGTTTTTCGCTGGCACCGTGGCTGTGTTCTTCGATCAGGTGTGCGGCAGTTTCGCCGTCGCCGCTGGCAATCGCCCTGGCGATCGCCTCATGCTCGTCCCACAGGTCCTCACGCTGGCGGGAGGACTGCAGCACCGCGCCCATCACGCGGCGCAGGTGGCGCCAGTGCTGGTGGGCGCTCTGCTCGATCAGCGGGTTTTCCGACGCCTCGTAGATGGCGCCGTGGAAAGCCATGTCGGCATCGATCATGGCCTTGACGTTTTTCCCGCGCGCGGCCTTGCGGCCCTGCTCGATCAGTTTTGGGTCGATGCGAAAGCGCCGCGCCGCCGCCAGCCGCGCGGCCAGCGCGTCCAGCGCGCCGCGAACCTGGTAGACCTTCTGCGTCCATTGCGCATCCAGTGGCGCCACCAGCACGCCGCGGCCGGGCGCATCGGTGACGAATCCATCCTTCTTGAGCAGGCGCAGGGCCTGCAGTACCGGCTGGCGCGAAACGGCCAGCCGCTGCGCGATGTCTTCCTGCGTGATGCGCTCACCGGGCGCCATCGAGCCTTCGCTGATCGCGTCAAGCAGGGCGCGGTAGACCTGGTCGACGAGGTCGGGCGCGGTCTCAAGCTTGACGAGCTGGGCGGTCATTGGAAAGGCGGTTCCTGAAGTCTGTATACAGAATACGGAAATTTCTCACGCCTGAAAACCCCACGTTTTCCCCGTACACCAAAGTGTTGCGCCCGCCCTGTGCCAAGATCGCAGCCTCCCCGAGGAACAGCAATGACGATCAAGCAAGACGGCGCCTGGCACGACAGCATGTACAACAACCGCGCCCTGGTGCCCGACCACCCGGTCTACCTGCGGCGCTGGACGGAAGAGTCGGCCCAGGTGCAGCGCAGCCACCCGCGCACGCTGGACGTGCGCTACGGCGGCGGGCCCAACGAGCACCTGGACATCTTCCCGACGGCCGATGCCAACGCCCCGGTGCTTTTCTGGATCCACGGCGGCTGGTGGCGCACGCTGGACAAGCGCGACCATTCCTTCGTCGCGCCGGCCTTCACGAGCGAAGGCGCCTGCGTCGTGATCCCCAACTATGCGTTGGCCCCGGCCGTGACCATCCCGCAGGTCGTGATGCAGATGGTTTCGGCGCTGGCATGGACCTGGCGCAATGTGGCCAGACACGGCGGCGACCCCAGCCGCATCACGGTGGCCGGGCATTCGGCCGGCGGCCACTTGGCGGCCATGATGCTGGCCTGCGTCTGGCCCGCGTATGCGAAGGACCTGCCGGCCAACCTGGTGCGCAATGCCATGTCGGTTTCCGGCGTCAATGACCTCGGTCCCGTGATGCGCGCCCCTTTCCTGCAGGAGTCGCTGCGGCTTGATGCGCAGCAGGTGCGCAAGGCCAGCCCGGCCCTGTTGCCCGCACCCGCCCAGGGCAAGCTCTACAGCGTGGCCGGTGGCGACGAAAGCGCCGAGTTCATCCGCCAGAACGCATTGATCCAGAAGGCCTGGGGCAAGACGACCGTGCCGGTTTGCGAAGCGCTGCCGGGCCTGAACCACTTCAGCATCCTGCAGGCGCTGGTCGAACCCGGCCACCGCCTCAACACTCTGGCGCTGGACCTGCTGCGATCCTGAGGCGCATGAAGAAGTACCTGGCCCTGGCCCCGGCGCTGGCCGCTTTTGTCCTGAGCGCCTGCGGCGGCGGCGAAGGCGACGCAGTGGCTGCCGATCCCGCCCGCGCGGCGCTCTCCGCACCCGCGAGCTGCTCGCTGCCCGACCAGCGCGACTGGCTCTACAAGTACATGCTCGACACGTACTACTGGCCCGGCAACGTGGCCACGCCCAACGCGAAGGCCGAGGGCATGGACGGCTTTTTCCGCTCCATGCTCTACCAGCCGGTCGACCGCTTCAGCTACAGCCAGAGCGCGGCCGAGTTCAACCAGTTCTTCAGCGAAGGCACGCGCACAGGCTACGGCTACACGCTGGTGCTGGACCTGCAGGCGCCCGACCTGTTCCGGGTGCGCGACATCGAGCCGCAAAGCCCGATGGCCAAAGCCGGCTTCGTTCGGGGTGACATCGTGCTGCGCGTGGACGGCTACACGCCCACGCAGGTGCTCGCGGGCGCATTGGCCCGCGTGACCACTGAAGGCGTGCCGCGCCGCTTCACGGGTCAGTCCGCGGCCACGGGCCAGGCCATCAACGTCACTGTGACTTCCGCCAACTTCCCGCTCACACCCGTGCCGGTGGCAAAGGTCATCGACCTGCCGACGCCGCAGGGCAGCAAGAAGGTGGCTTACATGGCCTACAACGAGTTCATCATCGCCAGCGAAACGGGGCTGGACCGTGGATTCCAGCACTTCATCAAGGCCGGCGCCACGGAACTGGTGCTGGACCTGCGCTACAACGGTGGTGGCAGCGTGGTATTCGCCCGCGCCCTGGCCAGCATGATCGGCGGCAAGCGGCTGGAGGGCAAAGTCTTTGCCGACCTGCGCTTCAACGCCACGCACAGCGACTCAAGCTTCCAGATGCCGTTCACCACCAACATCGGCATCCTGCCCGGTCCGGTGCTCGAGGGCCTTCAGCGCGTCGTCGTCATCACCTCGCCCGCCACGGCCTCGGCCAGCGAGCTGGTCATCAACGCGCTCAAGCCCTTCATGCCCGTGGTGCT
>CALRME020000322.1:0-4530 GCA_943369045.1 Sphingobacterium thalpophilum | reverse complement strand
CAGTCTTCCAGCAGCAGGCAGTCGGAGCCGCGGTCGTTGGCTTCGCGCATCGAGGTCTGCACGCAGACCTCGGTGGTCACGCCCATGAACAGCAGGTGCGTGATGCCGCGCTCCTGCAACAGCGCGTGCAGCGGCGTGGCATAGAAGGCGCCCTTGCCGGGCTTGTCGATCACCACCTCGCCGGGCACGGGCGCCAGCGCCGGGATGATCTGGTTGCCCGGCTCGCCCGCCACCAGGATGCGGCCCATGGGCCCCACGTCGCCGATGCGCAAGCTCGGGTTGCCGCGGTTGCGCTTGGCGGGAGGGCAGTCTTTCAGGTCGGCGTCATGCGCCTCGCGCGTGTGCACGACCAGTCCGCCTGCCTTGCGCCAGGCCGCCAGCACGGACGCGCAGGCCGGCACGATGGCTTCGAGCAGGGCCACGTTGTTGCCCAGGCTTTCGCCGAAGCCGCCGGGCTCGATGAAGTCGCGCTGCATGTCGATGATGACCAGCGCGGTCTGGCTGACCTCGAAGTCATAGGCAAAAGGGTTGGCGGCTATCTTCATCTCAATGTCCCCCGCCCATGTGGGCACCCAGCACGTGGCGCTCGGCGCCGGCGGCTGTGGTTTCAAACACCAGCTTGCCTTCGCTCATCACCACGATGCGGTCGGCCAGCTCCAGCAGTTCGTCCAGGTCCTCGCTGATCAGTAGCACGCCGCCGCCCTTGTCGCGCACGCCGCGGATGCGGGTGTGGATTTCCTTGACCGCCGCGAAGTCCAGGCCGAACACCGGGTTGGCTGCTATCAGCACATTGATCTCGCCATCGAGCTCGCGCGCCAGCACCGCGCGCTGCACGTTGCCGCCCGAGAGGCTGCGGATCGGCGCGTTCTCGCCCTGGGTCTTGACGCCGTAGTCGGCAATCCATTGCCGGGCACGGGCGCGCCAGGCATCGAAGCGCAGCAGCCCGCTCTTGGTGGCCAGCGGCGGCTGGTCGAAGTCGCGCAGCGCCATGTTCTCGGCCACCGACAGGTCGCCCACGCAGGCATTGCGCAGCGGTTCTTCGGGCAGGCTGCGCAGCTTGAGCCGGCGGTTCTCTTCGCGTTTGGCGTTGTAGGGCTGGCCCGTCACCTTCACCGTGCCGGCCGTGCGAGGGCGCTGGCCGACCAGGGCTTCGACCAGCTCACGCTGGCCGTTGCCCGAAACGCCTGCGATGCCCAGGATCTCGCCGGGCCTGACCGCCAGGTTGACCTCGTGGACGGCCATGGTGCCGCGGTCGCCCAAGGCGCTCAGGCCGGCGACTTCCAGCGCGATGCCCTCTGTCAAAACAGGACTTGCTACTGTATTTGTAGCTGGAAAAGCATTATCCATGCGCTCTGCAGACACTTTCTCCTCTGGCGACTCGCCCATCATGGCGCCTGCCAGCAAGGCCGGCGTGGTCTCCCACACATGGCAGTGGTGCACAGCCTTGCCCCTGCGCAGCACAGTCACGTCGTCGGCATAGGCCATCACTTCGCGGAACTTGTGCGTGATGATGAGCACGGTGCACTGGCCGCTGCGCGCGAATTCGCGCACATGGCCCAGCACCTCGTCGGCCTCCTGCGGCGTCAGCACCGAGGTGGGCTCGTCCAGGATCAGCAGGCGCGGCTTGAGGTAGAGCTGCTTGAGCAGTTCCAGCTTCTGCTTTTCGCCGGCGGCCAGTTCGCCGGGGCGCGCGTCCAGGTTCAGGCGGAAGGGCGTGGTGCCCAGGAAGGCTTCCAGCTCCGCGCGCTTTTGCTTCCAGTTGATCAGCGCCGGCGTCTTGCCGCCCGCCAGCAGGAGGTTCTCGGCCACCGTCATTCCCGGGGCCAGGGTGAAGTGCTGGTAGACCATGCCTATGCCCAGTTCGCGCGCCACGACCGGGTTGGGGATGGACTGCTCGCGCCCGTCGATCAGGATGCTGCCCGCCGTGGGCCGCTGGAAGCCAGCCACGCACTTGACCAGGGTGCTCTTGCCCGCGCCGTTCTCGCCCAGCAGCGCGTGCACCGTGCCGGGCGCGACCTTCATGCTCACGGTGTCGAGCGCGGTGAACGTGCCGAAGCGCATGCTCATCTGGTAGGTGTCCAGCGCGAGCGCGCCCGTGCCTTGCGGCAGGCCGCCAATCGGCGTGGCGGCGGCGGTCATGCGATGGCTTCCAGCACCGCGCCGGAGGTCGCGTGCGCGCCGAACACGCCCCCCTGCATGGTGATCATCTTGAGCGCCGCCTCGTGGTTGCCCTTGTCGGTGGCGGCGGTGCAGTCCGACAGCAGCAGGCATTCGAAGCCGCGGTCGTTCGCATCGCGCATGGTGGTGTGCACGCACACGTCGGTGGTGATGCCGGTGAGGATGAGGTTGGTGATGCCGCGCGTGCGCAGCAGCAGCTCCAGGTCCGTCGCATAGAAGCTGCCCTTGCCGGGCTTGTCGATGATGGCTTCGCCGGGCAGGGGCGCCAGCTCGGGGATGATTTCCCAGCCCGGCTCGCCGCGCACCAGGATGCGGCCACAGGGCCCGTCGTCGCCTATGCCCACGCCGTTGGTGCCGATCTGCTGCGAGCGCCAGCGCTTGTTGGCCGGCAGGTCTGACAGGTCGGGGCGGTGGCCTTCGCGGGTGTGGATCAGGTGGTAGCCGGCCTTGCGCATGCCGGCCATCAGCTTCCTGAGCGGCTCGATCGGTGCGCGCGTCAGCGAGATGTCGTACCCCATTTTGTCCACGTAGCCGCCTTCGCCGCAGAAGTCGATCTGCATGTCGATGACGATGAGCGCGGTGTTGGCCGGCTTCAGGTCGCCGTTGTAGGGCCAGGCGTAGGGGTTGGCGTTGACGAAGCGTTCCATGGTCTGCGCTTCCTTTCAGGGCTTGTAGCTTCGGGTCGGCGGCTCGAAGCCGCACGAGCTGCCGTCGGTCACTTCCACCTTGCACGGCAGCTTGTAGGTGCCGTCGAGCATGTCCTGCATGTAGGTGTAGGGGCAGTCCTGGGCGCCACCCTTCACCGCCACGTAGCCGCGGTGGTAGAGCTGGTAGATGTTGTTTTCCACGCCCCAGCCGGTGCGGGCCTCGCGCACCAGGTCGGGCCGCAGCTCGCTGGTGATGATCTCGTCGGGCCGGCCGCCGCCTGCAACCAGCACCGTGCCGTCGAAGTTGCAGAACATGCCCTCGCCCATGGAATCGAAGGTGCCGTCGCTGCCACACATGCAGACGTTGGCGGTGATGGCCAGGTTCTGGAAGGCGTTGGCCTGGTTGGTGATCTTCCAGCTGTGGCGGATAGGCGCGGTGTAGCCGGCGGTGCGGATGATGATCTCCGCGCCCTTGTAGGCTGCCTCGCGCGCCATCTCGGGGAACATGCCGTCGTGGCAGATGATGAGGGCGAGCTTGCTGCCGTTGGGGCCGTCGCAAACGGGAATGCCCAGGTTGCCCGGCTCCCAGGGCTCAACCGGCACCCAGGGGTGGAGCTTGCGGTAGTACAGCTTGACGGCGCCGGTGTCGTCGATGATCAGGCCGCTGTTGTAGGGGTTGCCGCCGGGGTTGGCCTCCATGATGGAGAAGCAGCCCCATATCTTGTTGTCCACACAGGCCTTCTTGAAAGCGGCGACTTCAGGCCCGTCGAGCGAGACCATCAGCTCGGGCGCGATCGACATCGACAGGCCGTGCAATGAATATTCGGGGAAGACCACCAGGTCCATGGTCGACTGGTTGCGCCTGGCCTTGGCGACCATGTCGCAGATGCGCTTTGTCTGCGCCGCCAGTTGCGCGGGGGTGTCGACCACGGGCAGCTGCAGCTGCACCAGGCCCATCACCACACCATTCTTCGATTTGTTGAGTCCGCCCAGGCCGGTCATGTCGTGTTGCTCGCGTGTTGGTTGGTCTAGCGTGTGGAAGAAAGCTCGCCCGGGCTGCCTGCGGCAACGCTGCCAGGCTTGCAGGTGATGACGAGGATGAGCAGCGTCAGCACATAGGGAACGGTGTTGAACAGGTGGTAGCCCCATCCGATGCCGATCGACTGCAGGGCAGGGCCGATGGCGCCCGCTCCGCCGAACAAAAGGGCCGCGCCCACGCAGCGCAGCGGGCTCCAGCGCGCGAAGATGACCAGCGCCACCGCGATCAGGCCTTGGCCACTGGAGATGCCTTCGTTCCAGCTGCCGGGGTAGAAGAGAGTGAGCGAGGCGCCGCCCAGGCCGGCGATCATGCCGCCGGCAGCAGTTGCCGCAATGCGGATGCCCGAGACCGAGTAACCCAGCGCCCGTGTGGCATTGGCCGAGTCGCCCGCCATGCGCACCAGCAGGCCGGCGCGCGTGGTGGCAAAGCCCCACCACAGGAACACGGCCAGCGCGATGCCAATGGGCACCAGCGCATTGATCTGCAGCGCGGCGCGCACCACCGGCGAATCGCTCCAGGCGCCCAGCTCGATGGCCGGCAGTTGCGGCGCCTGCGGCTGGATCAGCGGCTTGCCCAGGTAGAAGGCCAGGCCCGTGCCCAGCAGCATCAGCGCGATGCCGGTGGCCACGTCATTGACGCGCGGCAGCGAGCACAGCAGGCCGTGCA
>CALRME020000321.1:0-4546 GCA_943369045.1 Sphingobacterium thalpophilum | reverse complement strand
CACTGCCTCGTCCACGGTGCCCAGGAAGCGGCGCCAGCCTTCGTCGGCTTCGGACGAAAACGCCAGGCTGCGCTGTGTGACGCGGTCCAGGAACTGGCGCGCCGGATGGGTGCGGTCGCTGAAGAAGCGCGAATCCTGGCGCGCCAGCGACAGCACGGCCGGCTCCATGGCCTTGAGCTGGCGCTTGAATTCGGGCAGCAGGCGGTCATCCTGGGCCAGCGTCTCGAACATCATGCGCACCACCTCGGCGCCCAGCTGGTGGCCCAGGCGGGGCAACGGGCCCTTGTCGTCCTCCTCCACAGGCTGCGGCACGGCGGCCGCATCGGGCAGTGGCGTCTCGCGGCGGCGCTGCTCCAGCCGCTCCATCATCGCGTCGACCTGCTTCAAGTCCTGCAGCGCCACCATCGATGCGGGCAGCGTGTGCAGGAAGTCCGCCCTGGCGTTGTTGCCCTTGGCGTCGAAGTCGCCGGCCAGCAGCTTGCGCAGCTTGTCCAGGGTGAGCAGGGTTTTGGCGACCGAATCGGCCACCACGGCCACGCCTGACGAGGCATTGGCCTGGGGCCTGCCCCCAGGCGGCACCGCCGCCTCCACACCGCTAGAGCGCAGCCAGTCGGTGATCTCGCGGTAAAGGCGGCGCAGGTTGGCACCCAGCAGCCCGGCGGCGGGCGCCAGCAGCGATTCGCGCACGGCCACATCGGGAACATGCTCGGACAAGGTGGCCTGCAAGGCGCGCACAAACACATCGGGACGCAGCGGGTTCAGGCCCGGTTGTATCGTGCGCCAGCCCATCAGCGTGCTGATGACGGCGTCCAGCTGGGGCAGGATGTCGTCCACCGCGAGGCTGACCTCCTGCTGCGCGCGGGCGACCTCGATACTCTGGTCGAGTTCAGCATCCTCGAACAATTGCAGGTCTTCGAATCGCAGCGCCTCGGTATGGACCTGCTCCTTGCCCCCGCCCTCGTACACCAGTCGCGTCAGCTCCGCCTTGTACGACTCGCGGACGGCGCGCAGCTGGTGGCTTCCCAGGCGCTCCAGGGCAGCCTTGACGCCCGGCGACTGCAGCGACGCCACGCGCCGGGCGCCCGATGCGGCGGCTGAGCCCGCAGCCAGGCCGTTGAGCACCTCGGTCATCAGGTACTCGGCCTGCTGCAGGGCCTGCTCCAGGCAGTCGTTGAGGGTTGGCTGGTTGAAGGCCCGGTCACCCGACACCCCCGGGCGCAGCTTGAGCAACTTGTCCATGGGTCTTTCGTGGGAATTCAGTCCATTATGGGGAGCTCGGTGTTTCCCCTAGCAAACCAAATTTGTAAACAGGATGTAAGCAGCGGTAACCATTCTTGCAGTGCGGAACCCACCGCCTGGAGACAAAAATGCTTTACGTCAAAACCGAAGCAGGCCGCATCGAACTGCAGGCCCGTGCCCATGGTCTTTCGCCGTCACAGCGCCAGGTGATGATCCTGTGCGACGGCGACAGGCACGTCGAGGACCTGGCAGAAATGATGTCGCAGACCAGCATGGCCGCCGACATCGAGCGGCTGTGCAACCTCGGGCTGCTGGCCGCCAGGTCTTCCAGGCCGCGCGCACTGCAGGCGCAAGCGGTGGAACTGACCGAATCGGACCGTTACCGTGCCGCCGTCGAACTGGCCACCTCGCTGGCCATGGACCTGGGCTTTACCGCCCGCGTCAAGGCCCAGCTGCAGATTGAACGGGCCAACAGCATCACCGACCTGTCGGACGTGGTGGCCCTGCTGTGCAAGCACCTCACGGACAAGCACAAGGACACGCCGCTGATGTCGCTGCGGCTGAACAAACTGCGGCAGCTGGCAGCGGCCTGAAGCCCTGTGTTTGCGGGTAATCCCGCACCATGCGCCGGGCCGTGCGACAATACGGCCTGTTGCGGACTCCAGTTGCCCGCAACCACAGCAACCTGCTGGGGGACGAAAGAGGCCATCACAGCCTCCAGGCGCCCAACCCAAAACCTCATCTGCCTTTGACTGGCTCGGTGCCCTGCACCGTACAGGCCGATTCCCAAGCGCCACGGATGGCGCACCCTTATGACTTTTGATGACCTGAATCTGGCTCCCGCCATTCTCAAAGCCGTGCGCGAGCATGGTTACGAAACCCCCACCCCCATCCAGGCCCAGGCGATCCCCGCCGTGCTCGAAGGCCACGACCTTCTGGGCGGCGCCCAGACCGGCACCGGCAAGACCGCAGCCTTCGTGCTGCCCGCCCTGCACCGCATGACCATGAGCCGCAGCGCCCAGAACAAGTTCGGCGGCACCGGCATCCGCATGCTGGTGCTCACGCCCACGCGCGAACTGGCTGCGCAGGTTGAAGAATCCTGCCGCACCTACGGCAAGTACCTGCAGCTGACCTCCACCGTCATCTTCGGCGGCGTCGGCATGAACCCGCAGATCAGCAAGCTCAAAAAGGGCGTCGACATCCTGGTGGCCACCCCCGGCCGCCTGCTGGACCTGCAGCAGCAAGGCATGCTGGACCTGGGCCAGGTGCAGATGCTGGTGCTCGACGAAGCCGACCGCATGCTGGACATGGGCTTTATCCATGACGTCAAGAAGATCCTCGCGCTGGTGCCCAAGGAAAAGCAGAGCCTGCTGTTCTCGGCCACCTTCAGCGACGAAATCCGCGACCTGGCCGCCACGCTGCTCAAGAACCCGCAAAGCATCCAGGTGACGCCGCGCAACACCACGGTGCAGCGCATCAGCCAGAGCATCCACCCCGTGGGCCGCGGCAAGAAAAAGGCCCTGCTCGCGCACATCATCAACGAGCACAACTGGAGCCAGGTGCTGGTGTTCACCCGCACCAAGTTCGGCGCCAACAGCGTGGCCGAGTTCCTCACCAAGAACGGCATCCAGGCGATGGCCCTGCACGGCAACAAGAGCCAGGCCGCCCGTACCCAGGCGCTGGCCGGCTTCAAGAGCGGCGATATCCGCGCCCTTGTGGCCACCGACATCGCCGCCCGCGGCATTGACATCGACGAGCTGCCGCACGTCGTGAACTACGAAATCCCCAACGTCAGCGAAGACTATGTCCACCGCATCGGCCGCACCGGCCGCGCCGGCAACAGCGGCGAGGCCGTGAGCCTGGTCTGCCTGGACGAAGAAGGCTTCATGAAGGACATCGAGCGCTTCACCAAGCAGGACATCCCTGTGACGGTGATCGAGGGCTTCGGCCCCGAAGCCGGCGAGCGCGCCGAGCCCATAGCCATGGGCCGCCAGACCATCTGGGGCGGCGCGGGCAAGCCGCCCAGCCGCGAGGTCATGGCCGCAGCCGCCAAGGCCGCGCGCGGCGAAATGATGCAGCGCATCCGCGACAACAAGGCCGACAACGGCGGTGCGGGTGGTGGCGGCGGACGTGGCCGTGGCGGCCAGCAGCCGGCCCGACCGCGCAATGAAGCCGGCGGCCAGAACGGCGGCGGCAATGGCGGTGGCGGTGGCAACGGAAACCGCAACGGCAATGGCAACGGCGGACGCAACCAGCCGCGCCCGCAGCAGGCCCGCCCGCCGCAACAGCAGCGCCAGCAGCAGCCGCGCGACAACGTGCAGCAGCAGAATTTCGCGCCGCGCGACGACGATTTCGAGCCGCGGGACGAAAGCATCCCGCGCAACGTGGACCCGCTGCGCACAAACCTGCACAATCGGCGCAATGAAAACCGCGCACCCGCCAACGGCAACGGAGGACAACCCGATCCGATGCGAACCAGCATCGACAGCATGGCCGGCAGCGGCCGACGCGGCGGTGGTGGAGGCGGCGGCGGGGGTGGCCGGTCGAACCGTTCTGGTGGCGGGGGCTACGGGGCTCGTGGGCCGGGAAATCCTACGCGGACTTTTAACCGATGACACCGTAACGGCAGTCCACTCGCTGGGCCGCCGCCCGCTGCAGCTGCAGCACCCCAAGCTGACCCACCATATGGTCGATTTCGCCCGCCTGCCGGCCCTGCCCGCGGCGGGCGCACTGTTTCTGGCCCTGGGAACCACCATCAAGGTGGCCGGCAGCCAGGAGGCTTTCCGCGCCGTCGACTACGAAGCCAACCTGGCCGTTGCGCAGGCCGCGCGCGCGCAGGGCTGCACCCGCGTGGGCCTGGTCAGCGCCATGGGCGCGAGTGCGAAGTCCGGCCTGTTCTACAACCGCGTCAAGGGTGAGCTGGAAGATGCGCTGGCAGCGCTGGGTTTTGGCACGCTGGCCATCGCGCGCCCCTCGTTCCTGGTGGGCGACCGCGAGGCGCTGGGCCAGCCGGTGCGCGGCGGCGAAGGGCTGGCGCTGAGCGTCACGCGTTGGCTGCGCCCCATCATCCCGCGCAACCTGCAGTCGATCAACGCGTCGGACGTTGCGCGTGCGTTGCTGACCGCCGTGCCGTCAGCATCGGGGCACCGCGTGATGATGTCGGGCGAAATGCAGGGCTAGGTCACGACCCAGCTCACCGCGTCGTCGTAGCTCGAAAACAGCCGCAGGTCCAGGCCCTTTCGGCGGGCCTCGGCCTCCGCGACACCGGTGATCTTCTCGCGCTGGATGACGAGTGACACCTTTATCG
>CALRME020000320.1:0-4561 GCA_943369045.1 Sphingobacterium thalpophilum | reverse complement strand
CAGGTCGATGGCCGCGTCGTCCACATGGGCCAGTACCGCCAGGTTCTTCTCCTCGGCGAAGGCCATCAGCTTTTTCGCCACCGCGCCGTTGGCGTTGCTGCTGTCGTAGAGGTGGAATTCGCCAATGCCCTTGAACGGTCCGGAAGATGTTCCGCGCGCGTACTCGGCCAGCACCATCTCGTAGATGGTCTCGTCGCGGTACCAGTTGTCGTAGTCGGCCCGGTTGCGGTACAGGCGGATGAAGGGCACCACCGTGACACCGGCCTTGCGCGTTTCATCCGAGGCGGCCAGCGCCTTCGTGCCGTCGTTGGGCCGGGAGTTGGCGACGATGGCCTTGACCCCATTGCGCTGCATGCGCGCCAGCACGTCCGAGATTGGATGCGGGCCGGCGCTGCCGTTCCAGGCTTCCTCGTTGTAGTGCAGGTGCGCGTCAAACAGCGGACCGCCATAGTCCGCGGCGGCTGCGGGCAGCGCCATGGCCGCTACAAAATAAATAGCTGCCAAAGCAATACCCATGAGCTTCACAGGCGATTTCCTCTCTGGATTGCAGCGCGCACCCATGTTCAGCCCACGTGCTTGCCGAAGAACGCCAGCGTGCGCTCGCGCGCCAGTTTCGCGGACGGCGCATCCCAGGAGCCGCGCTGGTCGCAGTTGAAGCCGTGGTTGGCGTTGTAGATATGCACTTCCACGTCCGGGTGCGCCTTCTTGAAGGCTTCCACGCCGTCCAGCGGGATCCAGTGGTCCTGGTCACCGAAGTGCGCCATGACCGGCACCCTGGGCGTGCGGGCCACTTCATCGGGCGTGGTCACGCCGCCGCCGTAGAAAGGCACGGCGGCTGAGAGGCCCGTGAGCGTGAAGGCCGAGCGCCAGGTCAGCAGGCCGCCGTAGCAGTAACCCACGATGCCGACCTTGCCTGCCTGTGCTGCGTGGTCGATGGCTGCCTGGATGTCCTGCATCACGCCCGGCGCGGGCAGCGCCTCGACTGCGGCCTTGAGCTCCATGCCGGTCTTCATGTCTTCGGGCGTGTAGCCGATGTCCACGCCGGGTTTGACGCGGTGGAAGGTGGCAGGCGCCACGGCCAGGTAGCCGTCGGCCGCGTAGCCATCGGCCACGGAGCGGATGTGGGAATTGACGCCGAAGATCTCCTGCAGCACCACGATGGCGCCGCGCGGCTTGCCGGCCGGTTCTGCCACGTAGGCGGCGAAGGGGGTGCCGTCGGCAGCTTTGAGGTCGATGAAATTGCCCATGGGATGCTCCTGTGTGTCTTGCGGAAAGAAGATGGTTCAGCCGCGCAGCTTGCGCTCTACAAAGTCCAGCCGGTCCTGGCCCCAGAACATTTCGCCGTCGACCACGAAGCTGGGTGCGCCGAACACGCTGGTGTCAATCGCCTTCTGGGTGTTGGCGTCGTAGCGCGCCTGCACCTGCGGGGTTTTCGATTCTTCCAGCCGGCTGGCCGGCACGCCGCATTCGGCGAGCAATTCGGCCAGTACGGCCGCGTCGGCGATGTTGCGCTCCTGCTCCCACACGGCATTGAACACGGCGCCGGCGATCTTCATCGCGGCGTCCGTTCCGTCGTGCTGGTCGACCGCGATCATGAGCCGGGCCGCGTCGTCGCCGGCCACCGGGAAGAATTTCGGCTGGATATTGATTGGCCGGCCCAGGTGCTTTCCAAAGCGCGCCAGTTCCACCAGCCGGTAAGCCTGGCGTTGCGGCGCGCGCTTGCCCAGCGGCAGGCCGCCCGAGACCGGGAACACGCGGCCCAGGTCCATCGGCAGCACATTGACCGTGGCGCCGGCCGCTTTTGCCATTGCGGCAAAGCGCGCGTGGCCCAGGTAAGTCCAGGGGCTTTGGGGGGCGAGGTAGTAGTCGATGGTGGTGGGCATGGCGTGTCTCTGGTGTGTATCGCCGGCAAGGGCGATGTTTGCTCTAATGCCTGTTTGTAACGCACCCGCGCGCATTCTGCAGGAGACAGGTTTTGGAACAAGTGCTTCTCGTCACCGGGGCCAGCCGCGGCATAGGCGCGGCCACTGCGCTGCTGGCGGCGCAAAGGGGCTGGGCCGTCGCCGTCAACTACACCGCCAATGCCAGTGCCGCCGCCGGTGTGGCGCAGCAGATTCGTGCAGGGGGCGGCAAAGCCATCACCGTGCAGGCCGACGTTGCACACGAGGACCAGGTGCTGGCGATGTTCGCCAAGGTGGACAAGGAATTGGGGCGGCTGACGGGCCTGGTCAACAACGCCGGCGTGGTCGATGCGACTTCCCGCGTCGAGGACATGAGCGTGGTGCGATTGAAGCGCATGTTCGACATCAACGTGATCGGCTCCATGGTCTGCGCCCGCGAAGCCGTGCGGCGCATGAGTACGAAACACGGCGGCCAGGGCGGCTCCATCGTCAACCTCTCCAGTGCTGCGGCGCGCATCGGTGCCCCGGGCCAGTACGTGGACTATGCGGCGGCCAAGGGCGCCATCGACACCTTCACCATCGGGCTGGCCAAGGAAGTGGCGGCCGAGGGCATACGCGTGAACGCGGTGCGGCCGGGACTGATCGAAACCGAGATCCACGCCTCGGGCGGCATCCCAGACCGCGTGGCGCAGCTCGCGCACCAGGTGCCCATGCAGCGCGGCGGCACGGCGCAAGAAGTCGCGCAGTCCATCGTCTGGCTGCTGTCGGCCGAGGCCAGCTACACCACCATGTCGCTGGTCGACGTCTCGGGAGGCCGCTGATGGACCAGCCCGCCCAGACCACTCCGGCGGCCAGGCGCGAGATCCGCTACTACTGGGAAGACCTGCAGCCCGGCACCGTGCGCGACATGGGTACCGTCGTGCCCAAGGCCGAAGAGATCATCGACTTCGCACGGCAGTTCGACCCCCAGCCTTTCCACGTGGACCGCGAGGCCGGCCGCGCATCCATTTTCGGCAACCTGTGCGCCAGCGGCTGGCACACCTGTGCGATGGCGATGCGCCTCACCGTGGACAACTTCCTTAACCAGTCCTCCAGCATGGGCTCGCCCGGGCTGGAGAGCGTCAAGTGGCTCAAGCCGGTCTACCCCGGCGACACCCTGCACCTGCAGCACATCATTCTTGAATCGCGGCCCTTGAGAAAGCGCAACGACGTGGGCCTGGTGCGCTCGTCGTGGGAGATGTACAACCAGGCGGGCGAGAAGGTGCTGCACATGGAGGGCTATGGCATGTTCGGACGCCGCTACGCGGCCACGGCCGCCGAGATCGCGGCGCTCGATGCAGCGCGCGAATAGCTACGCCAACAAACACGGAATCCCCATGGACTACAAGCCCCTCGTCACCCTGCTGGCGATCGTCAACCCGCTGGCCATCGTCCCCTTTTTCATCCACTACACGCAGGACTTTTCACAGGCGCAAAGGCGCCGCACGATCTGGATCGCGTCGTTCAGTGCCTTCGTGGTGATCGCCGTCAGCGCGCTGCTGGGCCTTCAGATCCTGGAGTTCTTCGGCATTTCGCTGGCCAGCTTCCAGGTCGGCGGCGGCATGCTGCTCCTGATCAGCTCGATGAACATGCTTAACGCCCAGCCGGCCGAAGCCAAGCCCAACACCCACGAGCTGGAAGACGGTGCCGCCAAGGCCGCCATGGGCGCCAGCATCGCGGTGGTGCCGCTGACCATCCCGCTGCTCACCGGGCCGGCGACCATGTCCACGGTGGTGATCTACGCGGAGAAGGCCAAGACCTTCCTGCAGCTGTCAACCCTGGTCGGCTACGGCGTGGTGATCGGCCTGGCCACCGCACTGTGCTTCGCACTGGCCGAGCCGATTGCCCGCGTGCTGGGCAAGACCGGCATCAACGTGATGACGCGGCTGATGGGCCTGATCCTGGCCGCGCTGGCGGTGGAGGTGATGAGCGACGGGCTGCACAAGCTGTTCCCGGTGCTGGCGAGCCGGCTGTAGGGCGGCCGGGTCAAAAGCAGTATTGGCGGGCCCTCCAGCCGATTTTCGGCCTGCAAGCCGCGCCAGACCTGCTTTCGTGATTTTCAAACCGGCCGGTTCTGCAACAGCCGCACCACCTGGTTGCTGGTATTGCGCAGCCGCTGCGCCAGCAGCTGCGTGAGCTTGACCAGCAGCTTGGCGCCGACTGCCGGTTCATGCGTGATGAGCCGGCCCACCGCCGCGCGGGTGAGCACCGCAGCCTCCACGTCTTCCAGCGCGATGCAGCTGGCGTAGCGCGGCTCGCCATCGAGCATCGACATCTCCCCGACCACGGCGCCGGCCTTGAGCACCGCCAGGCGGCTGGTGTCGCCTTCATCTTCCGAGCCAAACTCGGCACCAACGCGGCGCTTGGCTACATCCACCGTGCCCGAGAGCAGCATCATCATCCAGTCGCTGGCCTCGCCCTCGGCGATCAGCACCTGGCCTGCTTTCGCCCTGACCACCACCATCGCGGCGCCCAGCACGTCGGCCTCCGCCGGCGTGAAGTCCTGCAGCAGCGCCGATTGCTGCATCAGGCCGCGCCGCTCCGAGAGCTTGAGGCAGGGGCCCTGTGGCTCCAGCCCGGCGATCAGCGGGTCTGTTGCAGCCACTGTGATATTTCCTGGG
>CALRME020000319.1:0-4569 GCA_943369045.1 Sphingobacterium thalpophilum | reverse complement strand
TGTAGCGGTAGATGTTGTCCACGAAGAACAGCACGTCACGGCCTTCGTCACGGAAGGACTCGGCGATCGTCAGGCCGGTCAGCGCCACGCGCAGACGGTTGCCTGGGGGCTCGTTCATCTGGCCGTAGACCATGGCCACTTTGGACTCGCCGAGGTTCTCGAGGTTCACCACGCCGGAATCGGCCATCTCGTGGTAGAAGTCGTTGCCTTCACGGGTACGCTCGCCCACACCGGCAAACACGGACAAGCCCGAGTGCGCCTTGGCGATGTTGTTAATGAGCTCCATCATGTTCACGGTCTTGCCGACGCCGGCGCCGCCGAACAGGCCCACCTTGCCGCCCTTGGCGAAGGGGCAGATCAGGTCGATCACCTTGATGCCGGTTTCCAGCAGTTCCTGCGACGGGCTCAGCTCGTCATAGCTGGGGGCCTTGCGGTGGATGGAAGCGGTGAGCTCCTGGCTCACGGGGCCGCGCTCGTCGATCGGCTGGCCCAGCACGTCCATGATGCGGCCCAGCGTCGCCTTGCCCACGGGCACGGTGATGGAGTTGCCGGTGTTGTAGACGATCAGGCCGCGGCGCAGGCCGTCGGACGAACCGAGCGCAATGGTGCGCACGATGCCGTCGCCGAGCTGTTGCTGCACTTCGAGGGTCAGCGCGGAGCCTTCCATCTTCAGGGCGTCATACACCTTGGGCATCTGGTTGCGCGGAAATTCCACGTCGACCACGGCGCCGATACATTGAACAATCTTGCCTTGGGCTTGAGCCATTTTTTGCTCCGGTAAATTTGAATCTTGGGGTGTGTGGTCAGCCGCTGATCGCCGCGGCGCCGGACACGATTTCGGACAATTCCGTGGTGATCGCAGCCTGGCGGGTCTTGTTGTAGATCAGCTTGAGCTCGGCGATCACGTTGCCGGCGTTGTCGGTGGCGGCCTTCATGGCCACCCTGCGGGCCGCGTGTTCGGAGGCCATGTTCTCGGCCAGCGCCTGGTAGACCAGCGCTTCCACGTAGCGCACCAGCAGGTCGTCGATGACGGTCTGCGCGTCCGGTTCGTAGATGTAGTCCCAGCCGTGCTGGGTGCCGCTGGCCTTGCTTTCCGCGTGCATGACCTCTGCCGACAGGGGCAGCAGACGGTGCAGCGTAGGCACCTGGCTCATGGTGCTCACGAAGTTGTTGTAGCAGAGGAAGACCTCGCTGACTTCGCCCTTGGCGTACAGGTCCAGCAACACCTTGACGGGGCCGATGAGGCGGTCCAGGTGCGGGCGGTCGCCCAACTGCGTCACATGCGACACCACACGGGCGCCCAGGCGATTGAGGAAGCCCAGGCCCTTGCCGCCGATGGCCACTGCCGAGATCGTCTTGCCGGCCGCCTGCGTCTCGCGCAGCTTCATGGTCACGGCGCGCAGCAGGTTGGTATTCAAGCCGCCGCACAGGCCCTTGTCCGTGGTCACCACGATGAAGCCCACCGACTTGCCGTCGTTGGCCTTCATGAAGGTATGCACGTACTCGGGATTGGCCTTGCCGAGGTTGCTGGCGATGTTGCGGATCTTCTCGGAAAACGGCCGGGCCGCGCGCACACGCTCCTGCGCCTTGCGCATCTTGGACACGGAAATCATTTCCATGGCCTTGGTGATCTTCTTGGTGTTTTCCACCGATTTGATCTTGGTGCGTAGTTCCTTGCCTGCTGCCATTTAATGCTCCTGGTTGCTCGGGTGCAGGTCAGGCAAACGACTTCTTGAACGCGCCGACAGCAGCCAGCAGTTCAGCTTCGGCGTCCTTGTCCAGCGCCTTGCTGGCTTCGATCTTGGCGAGCAGGGCTGCGTGCTTGTCCTTGAGCCAGGCGTGCAGGCCGGCTTCGAACGGCAGCACCTTCTTGACCTCGATGTCGTCCATGAAACCCTTGTTCACGGCGAACAGCGAAGCACCCATCAGGCTGATGGACAGCGGGCTGTACTGGGCCTGCTTGAGCAGTTCGGTCACGCGGGCGCCGCGGTCAAGCTGCTTGCGGGTGGCTTCGTCCAGGTCGGAGGCGAACTGCGCGAACGCAGCCAGCTCACGGTACTGCGCCAGGTCGGTACGGATACCGCCGGACTGGCCCTTGATGATCTTGGTCTGGGCCGAGGAACCCACGCGCGACACCGAGATACCGGCGTTGATGGCGGGGCGGATGCCGGCGTTGAACAGCGAGGTTTCCAGGAAGATCTGGCCGTCGGTGATCGAGATCACGTTGGTCGGAACGAAGGCGGACACGTCGCCGGCCTGCGTTTCGATGATGGGCAGCGCGGTCAGCGAGCCGGTCTGGCCCTTGACTTCACCCTTGGTGAAAGCTTCGACGTAGTCGGCATTCACGCGGGCGGCGCGCTCGAGCAGGCGGCTGTGGAGATAGAACACGTCGCCGGGGTAGGCTTCGCGGCCCGGCGGGCGGCGCAGCAGCAGCGAGACCTGGCGGTAGGCAACAGCCTGCTTGGACAGGTCGTCATAAACGATCAGCGCGTCCTGGCCGCGGTCGCGGAAGTATTCGCCCATCGTGCAGCCCGAGTAGGCCGACACGTACTGCATGGCGGCCGATTCGGAAGCCGATGCGGCCACCACGATGGTGTAGGCCATGGCACCGGCCTGTTCCAGTGCGCGCACCACGTTCTTGATCGACGAAGCCTTCTGGCCGATCGCAACGTAGACGCAGGTCATGTTCTGACCCTTCTGGTTGATGATGGCGTCGATGGCCACGGCCGTCTTGCCGGTCTGGCGGTCGCCGATGATCAGCTCGCGCTGGCCGCGGCCGACGGGCACCATGGAGTCGATGGACTTCAGGCCGGTCTGCATGGGCTGGTCCACGGATTTGCGTGCGATCACGCCCGGTGCGACCTTTTCGATCACGTCGGTCATCTTGGCGTTGACCGGGCCCTTGCCGTCAATCGGCTGGCCCAGGGCGTTGACCACGCGGCCGATCAGCTCGGGGCCGACGGGCACTTCCAGGATGCGGCCCGTGCACTTGACGGTGTCGCCTTCGGAGATGTGCTCGTACTCGCCCAGAATCACGGCGCCGACGGAGTCGCGCTCGAGGTTCAGGGCCAGGCCGTAGGTGGCCGTGCCGTCCGCCGTGGGCGGGAACTCCAGCATTTCACCGGCCATCACTTCGGACAGGCCGTGGATGCGGCAGATGCCGTCGGCCACCGAGACGACGGTGCCCTGGTTGCGGATGTCGGCGCTGGCGGACAGGCCTTCAATGCGGCTCTTGATCAGTTCAGAAATCTCTGCGGGATTGAGTTGCATGACTCTTTCCTTTCGTTGGTTAGTCCGACAGCGGTTAAGCGGTCAGCGCGACTTTCATTTGTTCCAGGCGGGCTTTGACCGAGGTGTCCAGCACTTCGTCACCCACCACCACACGGATGCCACCGATCAGCTCGGGCTCCTGCTGCACCGACACGTTCAGCTTGCGGCCGAAGCGCTTTTCCAGCGCGGCCGAGACACCGGCCAGCGCCTGCGCGTCGATCGGGAAGGCGCTGTACACCGTGGCGTCGGACGAGCCGCCCTGCGCGTTTTTCAGGGCGCGGAACTGCGATGCGATCTCGGGCAGCGCGGTGACGCGGCCGTTCTCGATCACGATGCGAAGGAAGTTCTTCGCGGCATCGGTCAGCGGCGCCTTGGCCACACCGGCCACCACGTCGAAGACCTGCTGGTCCGAGACGTTGGGGTTGCCGGCGAGCTGCTGCAGCTGGGCGTTGCCCGCGATGGCCGCGAGCGTGTCGAGCCACTGGGCTGCGCCGTTCAGGTCGGCGGCTGCCGACTTGTACAGGGCTTCCGCGTAGGGTCGCGCGATGGTGGCGAGTTCAGCCATGGTGCTTGCCTTTACAGCTCGGTCTTCAAGCGGTTGAGCAGGTCGGCGTGAACGCCGGCATTGACTTCCTTGCGGAGAATCTGCTCTGCACCCTTGACGGCCAGTGCGGCGACCTGCTCGCGCAGGGCCTCGCGGGCCTTGACGGTCTGCTGCTCGGCTTCGGCCTTCGCGGCGGCAACGATCTTGTTGCCTTCTTCCGTGGCGCGCAGCTTGGCTTCTTCGACGATGGCCTGGCCGCGGCGGCCGGCATCGGCCAGCAGGGCGGCGGTCTCGGTGCGCGACTTGGCCAGCTCGGCTTCCACGCGCTGGTTGGCGGCGGACAGTTCGGACTTGGCCTTGTCGGCGGCAGCGAGGCCTTCGGCGATCTTGCTGGCGCGCTCGTCGAGCGCGGCGGCGATCGGCGGCCACACGAATTTCATCGTGAACCCGACCAGGATCAGGAACACGATCATCTGAATGATCAGGGTACCGGTGATGCTCACTTTTTCATCCTTCACCCCGCAGCGCAAACGCGGCAGGGCATGACGTTGTCGATGGACTACTTACTTGGGCAGGTTGGCGATTTGCGCCAGGAAGGGGTTGGCCGTGGCGAACCACAGGGCCACGCCGGTGCCGATGATGAACGAAGCGTCGATCAGGCCGACCAGCAGGAACATCTTGGTCTGCAGTTCACCCATCAGTTCGGGCTGGCGGGCAGCCGATTCGAGGTACTTGCTGCCCATGATGCCGATGCC
>CALRME020000318.1:0-4599 GCA_943369045.1 Sphingobacterium thalpophilum | reverse complement strand
GTCCAGGATGCCGTGCATGAAGCGGCTGCGGATTCGCAGGAAGTCGAGCCGGGCGGGCACGCCCGCCGCGCGGCACAGGGCCACGAACAGCACGCCCTTGGAATGGCAGTCGCCATGGTGGGTGCGCAGCACGTCGCTGGCGCGCACATGGCTGAAATCGGAGAAGGCGCCAAAGGGCAGGCGGCGCACGAAGTCGTGCACGGCGCAGGCCCGTTCGCGAACGCTTTGCAGCGACTGCGTGAGCTTCAGGGCCGTGAAGTGGATCTTCGGGTGGTTGAAATCGAGCTGGTTGGTTTCGCCAAGCCAGGATCGGGGTGTGCCGAGGTGAACCGTCATTGGTTCCAATTCTGAAGGCAAGCCCGCGCATCGGCCAAGCGCGGATTTGTAACGGCCGCGCGTCAGCGTTCGTCGTAACTCACCACGACCCGCGCCGTCAGTGGCTTTGCCTGGCAGGTTAGTACGAAGCCCTTGTCAATTTCCCACGACTCAAGCGTGAAATTTTTCTCCATATGGACCTTGCCCTCCAGCACGCGCGCGCGGCAGGTGCAGCACACGCCGCCTTTGCAGGAGTAGGGCAGGTCCAGCCCGCCGTCCAGTGCCGCGTCCAGCACGCTGTCGGCGCTGCCCATGGAAAAGTGGTGGGTCTTGCCGTCCATCACCACGTCCAGCGCCACGGCGCCCGTACCGCGTTCCGTCCCTGCAGGAGCGGCAGCCTTGCGCACGGCCGCCGTTGTGCCGGCCGAGAAGAAGCGCTCGGCATGAATGCACGCCGCATCCACACCGGCGGCCAGGAGTGCGCGCTCGGTCGACTCGATCATGCCTTCGGGTCCGCAGATGAAGGCCTCGTCGATGGTCGCGGGCGGCAGCACAGTGGCCAGCAGTTCGGCCACCTTGGCGTCATCCAGCCGGCCATTGAGAAGGGCCATCTCCTGCGGCTGGCGCGACAGCAGGTGCACCAGCGTGAGCCGGGCGGGGTACTGGTCCTTGAGGTCCTGCAGCGCCTCGTTGAACATGATGGTGTTGGCCCGCTGGTTGCTGTAGACCAGCGTGAAGCGCGACCCGGGTTCGGACGCCAGCGTGCTGGCGATGATGGACAGCAGCGGCGTGATGCCCGAACCTGCTGCGAAGCCCGCGCGGTGGCGTGCGCCGGGCATGCGCGGCGTGAAGCGGCCTTCAGGCGGCATCACGTCCAGCGAGTCACCGGCCTTGAGCGAGGCCGTCGCCCAGGGCGAGAACGCACCGCCTTCAACCGGCTTGATGCCCACATCGATTTCGCCCGACTGCGCATAGCGCCTTTTCGGGCTGCAGATGGAGTAGCTGCGCCGGACATCTGAGCCGTCAACCGTGGCGCGCAGCGTGAGGAACTGGCCGGGCGAGAAATCAAAGATGGTGCGCAGCTCATCGGGCACGGCGAACGTGATGGCAACAGAGCCTGCGGCGTCGGGCGCGACGCGGCTGATGGGCAGCGAATGAAAGTGCGGTGCGGCCATGGGTGTGCCTAGTAGGGCTTGAAGTAGTCGAAGGGCTCGCGGCAGTCCAGGCAGCGGTAGAGCGCTTTGCACGCGGTGGAGCCGAAGTGCGAGGTTTCGGTGGTGTTGCCCGAGCCGCACTGGGGGCAGGCCACGTCGGGGCTGGGCTCTCGCCGCGGTGCGAACTGCACCACGTTGGCCGCTGCTCCCGCGGCGTACGACTGCGTCCCGTGCGGCGGCGCGATCCCGTATTCGCGCAGCTTGCGGCGCCCTTCGCTGCTGATCCAGTCGGTGGTCCAGGCGGGAGACAGGCGCGTCACCACGGTCGCGGAAATCTCATGTGCGGCGAGCGCGGCGCGCACGTCGTCCTCGATCTGGCCCATGGCCGGGCAGCCGCTGTAGGTGGGCGTGATCACCACTTCCAGCGCGCCGCCGCGCTCATTGACCTCGCGCAGGATGCCCAGTTCGCGGATGGACACGACCGGGATTTCCGGGTCGGCCACCTCGCTGAGCGCATCCCAGGCGCGTTGCGCTGCTGTCACCACACGGCCTGCGGGTGCTGGCGTGCCAGGCCCTGCATTTCGGCCAGCAGGAAGCCCAGGTGCTCGGAGTGGATGCCCTGGCGGCCACGAGGCAGATAGCCGGCGGCGGTGGGGCGGGTGAGCGTGGCTTCGTCCAGCGCGGATTCGACCAACGCGTTCCACGCCGGCGAAAGGGCGGCAGTGGTCTCGTCCGCGCCGGTCCAGAACTCCTGCGTGTAAGGCATCAGGTGGTCCAGTGCCGTCTGCGTGCGTGCATGTGATTCGCCTGTACCGTCGCCCAGACGCACCAGCCAGTCGCGCGAATGGCGCAGGTGGTAACGCGTTTCCTTGAGCGAGCGCTCCGCGATCGCCGCCAGTTGCGCATCGGCAGACGACTGAAGCGACTCCCACAGCAGCAGCATGAAGGCGCTGTAGAGGAAGTTGCGCACGATGGTGGTGGCGTAGTCGCGGTCGGCTTGGGCCGTGCCGGCCAGCGGGCCGTGGTGGGGCAGCTCCAGCATCGTGAAGTTGCGGAAGTCCTTCGCGTCGCGGAAGTAGGCGAGCGTGTCCTCGGTAGAGCCGTCGGCCTTCACCGCAGCCGCATGCTGGTAGAGCATGCGGGCCTGGCCCACCAGGTCCAGGCTGATGTTGGCCATGGCGATGTCTTCTTCAAGGACGGGCCCGTGGCCGCACCATTCGGCATTGCGCTGGCCCAGCACAAGGGCGTTGTCGGCCAGGTGCAGCAGGTAGTCTGGATTGGCTGCCATTACATGTGGCCGACTTCGTCGGGAATCTCGTAGAAGGTCGGGTGGCGGTAGACCTTGTCGGCGGCGGGCTCGAAGAATTCAGCCTTGTCGTCAGGCTCGCTGGCGGTGATCAGCGACGAAGGAACCACCCAGATGCTCACGCCTTCCTGGCGGCGGGTATAGACATCGCGCGCCATCTGCAGGGCCTGCTGCGCATCTACGGCGTGCAGGCTGCCACAGTGCTTGTGCTCAAGCCCCTGTTTACTGCGGACAAACACTTCCCACAGGGGCCATTCGTTCTGCGGATTGCTCATGCTGCTTCCTTCAGTTTCCGGGCCTGTTGCTTGCGGGCGTGTGCCAAGGCGGCATCGCGAACCCACTGGCCGTCTTCGTGTGCCTTGACCCGGGTGGCCAGGCGCTCCTTGTTGCAGGGGCCGTTGCCGTTGACCGTGGCCCAGAACTCGTCCCAGTCGATGGCGCCGTAGTCGTGCCGCTGCTTCGCCTCGTTCCACTTCAGGTCGGGATCGGGCAGGCTGACGCCCATGATTTTTGCCTGCGGCACGGTGGCATCGATGAATTTCTGGCGAAGGTCGTCATTGCTGATGCGCTTGATGCCCCAGCGCATGCCCTGCGCGCTGTTGGGGCTGTCGGCATCGGGCGGGCCGAACATGGCCAGCACCGGCCACCACCACCGGTTGACGGCGTCCTGCACCATCTCGCGCTGCGCGGGCGTGCCGGTCATCTGTGCCATCAGGCTTTCGAAGCCCTGGCGCTGGTGGAAGCTTTCTTCCTTGCAGACGCGGATCATGGCGCGGGCGTACGGGCCGTAGGAGCAGCGGCAGATCGGCACCTGGTTCATGATGGCCGCGCCATCGACCAGCCAGCCGATCACGCCCACGTCGGCCCAGGTCAGGGTGGGGTAGTTGAAGATGGAGCTGTACTTGGCCTTGCCGCTGTGCAGCGCCTCGACCATCTGGTCGCGGCTGGTGCCCAGTGTTTCGGCGGCGGAATACAGGTAAAGGCCGTGACCGCCCTCGTCCTGCACCTTGGCCAGCAGGATGGCCTTGCGCTTGAGGCTGGGCGCGCGCGAGATCCAGTTGCCCTCGGGCAGCATGCCGATGATTTCGCTGTGGGCGTGCTGGCTGATCTGGCGCACCAATGTTTTCCGGTAAGCCTCGGGCATCCAGTCCTGCGGCTCGATCTTGCGGTCGGCATCGATCTTGTGGTCGAACTTCTCCTGCAGGCCCTGTGTCTGCGCGTTGCCGGGGACGGCTTGCAGGGGTTGGGCCTGGGGGTCGGGGATGTCCAGTGCTTGCGTGTACATCGCGCCAGTATAGCAATTAACCGACCGATCGGTCGGTTAATTGCTGCCATGCACCATTAAGGGAATCGGCTGCACGCAAACGTCCGTCGGGCAGGCCATACGCCTTCGAAAGTTCGCAAAACATGACTGTCCAAATGGTTTTTATTGCGGCACAGCTTTTGCTGATGAGCTAGCGGTGCCGCCGTGGGACGTAGAGGGACGGCGCACCCGCACGCCGCCGTGTGGCGCGGGCGCACTTCGAGGAGTAGTCATGAAGAAAACCGTTTTGGCCGCGGCCATTGGCCTGGCTGTGTGTGGCGCTGCGCAGGCGCAGAGCTCTGTGCAACTGATGGGCACGATCGACGCCTATGTGGGCGGCTTGCGCATGGCAGGCGACCCCGGCCGCAGGACCGTGGTCAACAGCGGAGGCATGACGACGTCGTGGTTCGGCTTCAAGGGTACGGAAGACCTGGGCGGCGGGCTCAAGGCCAATTTCGCGCTGACCGCCTTCCTGCAGGTCGACAGCGGTACGCCCGGGCGCTTTGCCGGCGACCCGATCT
>CALRME020000317.1:0-4600 GCA_943369045.1 Sphingobacterium thalpophilum | reverse complement strand
CAAGCTCAAGGGCCGCCAGGCCGACGACGTTTCACTGGAAGAAGTGCGGGCCCTGATCGGCCGCAAGCCGCTGAACGGCCACCGGCGCGACCTGCTGATCGAGCAGTTGCACAAGATCAACGACGCCTACCGCTGCCTGCACGACCGGCACCTGGTGGCGCTGGCACGGGAGATGAACATCCCCATGGCCGAGGTCTATGAGGTGGCGACCTTCTATCACCACTTCGAGGTGGTGCGTGGCGACGAAGCCGCGCCGGCCCTGACAGTGCGCGTTTGCGACAGCCTGGCATGCGAACTGGCCGGCGCCAAGGATTTGCTGGCCAAATTGCCCGCCATTCTGGGCAGCGAAGTGCGTGTGGTTCCGGTGCCTTGCATTGGCCGCTGCGAGCAGGCGCCGGCCGTGGCGGTGCACCAGGCGGCCGTGCCGATGGCCACCGTTGAAAGCGTTCAGGCAGCGGTTGCTGCAGAGAAGAAAATGCCCGCAGAGCGCACCAGTATTGCTAGGGGAGCTATTGATTTCATAGCGGCCGATTTTGCGGAGAAGAGTGTTTCGCCGCAACAGGCCGATGTGAAGGCCATTCCCGGCTTCACTGGCTACGCGGCCTACCGTGCCAAGGGCGGCTACGCCCTGGCCGCAGCGCTGGCCGGCGGCCAGCAGGATGCGGAAGCCATCGTCAAGGCGATGGAAGACTCGGGCCTGCGCGGCCTGGGCGGTGCAGGTTTTCCGGCCGGGCGCAAGTGGCGCATCGTGCGCGACCAGCCCGCGCCCAAGCTGATGGCGGTGAACATCGACGAGGGCGAGCCCGGCACTTTCAAGGACCGCACCTACCTGGAGCGCGACCCGCACCGCTTCCTTGAAGGCCTGCTGATCGCTGCGAAAGTGGTGGGCATCGACGCCTGCTACATCTACCTGCGCGACGAGTACCACGATTGCCGCCGGTTGCTGCAGGCCGAGATCGACGCCCTGTACGCCAACCCGCCTTGCGACCTGCCAAAAATGGAGTTGCGCCGCGGCGCCGGCGCCTACATCTGCGGCGAAGAGTCCGCGATGATCGAAAGCATAGAGGGCAAGCGCGGTGAGCCCCGCATGCGCCCGCCCTACATCGCGCAGGTCGGCCTGTTCGGCCGGCCCACGCTGGAGCACAACTTCGAAACGCTCTACTGGGTGCGCGACATCGTCGAGAAGGGCCCTCAGTGGTTCTCCGGCTTCGGCCGCAACGGCCGCAAGGGCCTGCGATCGTTCAGCGTCAGCGGCCGGGTCAAGTTCCCGGGCGTAAAGCTCGCACCCGCAGGCATCACGGTGGTGGAACTCATCAACGAGTACTGCGGCGGAATGCAGGACGGCCACGACTTCTATGCTTACCTGCCCGGCGGCGCGTCGGGCGGCATCCTGCCGGCCAGCCTGGGCGACATCCCGCTGGACTTCGACACGCTGCAGCCCTACGGCTGCTTCATCGGCTCGGCCGCCGTGATGGTCCTGGGGCACCACGACAAGGCGCGTGATGCGGCGCTGAACGTGATGCGTTTTTTCGAGCACGAGAGCTGCGGCCAGTGCACACCCTGCCGCGTTGGCACGGGCAAGGCGGCAGCGCTGATGCAGGCGCCCATCTGGGACAACGTGACGCTGGAAGACCTCAGCCAGGTGATGGGCGTTGCGTCCATCTGCGGCCTGGGCCAGGCCGCGCCCAATCCGATCCGCACCATCCAGAAATATTTTCCGCAGGAGATCGGCGAGAAGGGCACGCCGCCCTATGTGCCGCCGCCAAAGAATGAAGCCGCCACCGAAATGGGGAAAGCAGCATGAACGCACCCACCCGAATCGCAGAGATCACGCCGCAAACCATTGAATTCAAGCTTGACGGCAAGACTGTCCATGCTTTCGAGGGCGAGACCATCCTGAAAGCGGCCGAGCGCCAGGGCGTGGACATTCCGCGACTTTGCTTCAAGGACGGCTACCGCCCGGACGGCAACTGCCGCGCCTGCGTGGTCGAGGTCAAGGGCGAGCGTACGCTCGCGCCCAGCTGCTGCCGCAACGTGTCGGCCGGCATGGAAGTGCAGGCGCAAAGCGAGCGAGCGCTCAAGAGCCAGAAGATGGTGGTCGAGATGCTGCTGTCGGACATGCCCGACAACGGCTACAAATGGATAGGCGACGACGCCACGCAGCAGCACGGCGAACTGAGCGCCTGGGCGAAGAAGCTCGACATCGCAGTGCGGCCCGAACTCAAGGCGCTGCGCCGCGAGCAACCCGCCGCCGACATCAGCCACCCGGCGATGGCGGTGAACCTGGATGCCTGCATCCAGTGCAACCGCTGCGTGCGGGCCTGCCGCGAAGAGCAGGTCAACGACGTGATCGGCTACGCCATGCGCGGCGACCACAGCAAGATCGTGTTCGACCTGGACGACCCCATGTCCGAGAGCACCTGCGTGGCCTGCGGTGAATGCGTGCAGGCATGCCCCACCGGCGCGCTCATGCCCAAGACCCACATCGGCCCGCAGCTGGTGGACCGCAAGGTCGACTCGGTCTGCCCGTTCTGCGGCGTCGGCTGCCAGATCACCTACAACGTCAAGGACGAGAAGATCGTCAGCGTGGACGGCCGCGATGGGCCCGCCAACCACAACCGCCTGTGCGTCAAGGGTCGCTTCGGCTATGACTACGTGGACCACGAGCAGCGCCTGACCAAGCCGCTGATCCGCAAGCCGGGCATTCCCAAGAATGAACTCAATGCACCGCAGCCCGGCCACTGGAGCGAAGTGTTCCGCGAAGCGAGCTGGGATGAAGTGCTTCAGTACACCTCCGGCGAGCTGGTGCGCCTGCGCGATACGCATGGCAAGAAGGCATTGGCCGGTTTCGGCTCGGCCAAGGGCAGCAACGAAGAGGCCTACCTGTTCCAGAAGCTGGTGCGCACCGGCTTTGGCAGCAACAACGTTGACCACTGCACGCGGTTGTGCCATGCGTCCAGCGTGGCGGCCTTGCTGGAGGGCGTGGGCTCAGGCGCAGTAAGCAACCAGGTCAACGACGTGGAACATTCCGGCCTGGTGCTGGTGATCGGCTCCAACCCCACGGCCAACCACCCGGTGGCCGCGACCTGGATGAAGAACGCGGCCAAGAAGGGCACGAAGATCGTGCTGGCCGACCCGCGTGTCACCGACATCGGCAAGCACGCCTGGCGCACCCTGCAGTTCAAGCCCGACACCGACGTGGCCATGCTCAACGCGATGATCCATGTGGTGATCGAGGAAGGCCTGGCCGACAAGGACTTCATCCGCGACCGCGCCAGCAACTTCGAGGCCCTGCGCGAGAACGTCAAGGGCTACAGCCCGGAGGCCATGGAGCCGATCTGCGGCATCCCTGCGCAGACCCTGCGCGAAGTCGCACGTGAATTCGCGACGACCAAGAGCGCCATGATCCTGTGGGGCATGGGTGTGAGCCAGCACGTGCACGGCACCGACAACGCGCGCTGCCTGATCGCGCTGGTGACCGTCACCGGCCAGATCGGCAAGCCTGGGTCCGGCCTGCACCCGCTGCGGGGCCAGAACAACGTGCAGGGCGCCAGTGACGCCGGCCTGATACCGATGATGCTGCCCAACTACCAGCGCGTTGACAACCCGGGCGTGCTTTCCTGGTTCGAGGACTTCTGGGGCATGAAGCTGGACGACAAGCCCGGCTACACGGTGGTGGAAATCATGCACAAGATCCTGGCTCCGGATTCCGATCCGCACAAGATCCGTGGCATGTACATCATGGGCGAGAACCCGGCCATGAGCGACCCGGACCTGAACCACGCACGCCACGCGCTGGCTTCGCTGGAACACCTGGTGGTGCAGGACATCTTCATGACGGAGACCGCCTGGCTGGCCGACGTGGTGTTGCCGGCCTCCGCCTGGCCCGAGAAGACCGGTACCGTGAGCAACACCGACCGCATGGTGCAGCTGGGCAAGCGCGCCATCAACCCGCCGGGCGACGCCATGCCGGACCTGTGGATCATCCAGCAGATCGCCAACCGCATGGGCCTGTCCTGGGACTACCAGGGCGAAGAGTCGGGTGTTGCCGCGGTGTACGACGAGATGCGCCTGGCGATGCACGCCGCCATCAAGGGCATCACCTGGGAGCGCCTGCAGCGCGAGTCCAGCGTCACCTATCCGTGCCTGTCCGAAGACGACCCGGGCCAGCCGACGGTGTTCATCGAGAACTTTCCCACGGCCGACGGCCGGGTGAAGCTGGTGCCGGCTGACATCATTCCGGCCAACGAGCGGCCCGATGCCGACTATCCCTTCGTGCTGATCACCGGCCGCCAGCTTGAACACTGGCATACCGGCAGCATGACGCGCCGTGCCACGGTGCTCGATGCCATCGAGCCCATGGCCACAGCGTCCATGAACGGCAAGGACCTGGGCGAGATGGGGCTTGCGGCCGGCGACGTCATCACGGTCAAGTCGCGGCGCGGCGAGGTGGCAATCCACATCCGGCGCGACGACGGCACGCCCAACGGCGCGGTGTTCATCCCGTTTGCCTATTACGAGGCGGCGGCCAACATGATGACCAACGCGGCACTGGACCCCTTCGGCAAGATCCCGGAATTCAAGTACTGCGCGGTGAGCA
>CALRME020000316.1:0-4614 GCA_943369045.1 Sphingobacterium thalpophilum | reverse complement strand
AGGCCAGGCTCCTGGCCGCACTCTGGCCGCTGCTCAAACCCGGCGGCCGCCTGTTGTATTGCACTTGCTCGGTATTCAGGGCTGAAGGGCAGGGCACGGTTCAAACGTTTGTTGCGCACAACAAAGACGCCTTTTTGACGCCGTCCCCCGGCCATTTGCTGCCCCAAAGCGGGGCAATCGGCGGTGGGGTCCCGGACAATCCGGGAGGTGACCACGACGGATTCTTTTACGCCCTGCTCGAAAAGCGTGCGCTTTAAGGCGAGGCTCGCGGCCGTCCTGACCTGGCTGTTCGTGGCCGTGGTGATCGGGTGGGCGATGCCGGCAAAAGCGGAACCATCGGCTGTAGATGTCAGCCAATTGCGGCTCGAGCGCACGGACGAGGGTGTTTTTCTGTCGGCCAACGTCAAATTCGACCTGCCGGCAGTCATCGAAGACGCGTTGCTCAAGGGCATTCCCATGTATTTCGTGGCAGAAGCCACCGTGTTTCGCGACCGCTGGTACTGGTACGACAAGACGGTGACGTCTGCCACGCGCCATATGCGCCTGGCCTACCAGCCGCTGACCCGCCGCTGGCGCCTGACCATGTCGCCCACGGTCATCATCAATTCCGGCCTGGTCTTGGGGCAGAACTTTGAATCGCAGGAAGAAGCCTTGGCTGCGGTCCAGAGGATTTACCGCTGGAAGATTGCTGAAGCCGGCGAAATAGATGCAGATAGCCGGCACAACGTGGACTTCAAGTTCCGGCTCGACGTCTCCCAGCTGCCCCGCCCGTTCCAGATCGGTGCCGTGGGCCAGTCGGACTGGAGCATCGCCGTCGCCCGCAACCAGCGCCTTGCGGTCGAAAGCGCAAAGTGAACGCCCCCCTCGCACCTGAAGCGGCCGGGCGCTTTTCGATGCAGAACTCCCGGGCCCTGCGTTGGGCGGTCGGTCTGGGTGCTGCCGCCATGGTGGGCATAGGCATCGTGCTGCTGTTCCTGCTCACTCAGGCCACCAACAACCGGGAGCTGTACGAGCGCAACTACGGCCGCCTGTTCGCCATCAACGTCGTGGTGGCCACCGTGCTGCTGCTGGTGATCCTGTGGATTGCCGTGCGTCTGGTGCTGCGCCTTCGCAGCGGCAAGTTCGGAAGCCGCCTGCTGGTCAAGCTGGCTGCGATCTTTGCGCTGGTCGGCTTCGCCCCCGGAGTGCTGATCTATACCGTGTCATACCAGTTCGTTTCCCGTTCCATCGAGAGCTGGTTCGACGTGAAGGTGGAGGGCGCCCTCGATGCCGGCCTGAGCCTGGGCCGGACCACCCTGGACACGCTGGCCAATGACCTGGCCAACAAGACGCGAGCCGCTGCGTCGCAGCTGGGAGAGATGCCCGACGCCTCCGCCGGCCTGGCCCTGGAGCGCGTGCGTGAGCAGCTCTCGGCCAGCGATGTCATCTTGTGGAGCGCTTCGGGACAGCTCATCGCCAGCACCGGGCAGTCGCGCTTTCTGCTCAACCCGGAGCGGCCGACCGCGCAGCAGTTGCGCAACGTGCGCAGCCAACGCTCGCTGGCCATCATCGAAGGCCTGGACGATCCGGGCCTCTCGGCGGTGGCCAACGCCCGCATCAAGGCATTGGCGGTAATTACGTCCTCCAACCTGGGCTTGCTGGCCGAGCCCCGCTTTCTCCAGGCCACGCAAAGCCTGCCCCCGACGCTTGTGGCCAACGCCATTGCGGTGCAGGAAGCCAATCGCGAGTACCAGGAGAGGGCGCTGGCCCGCGGCGGCCTGCGCCGCATGTACATCGGCACGCTCACGCTCAGTCTGTTCCTTGCCATCTTTGGCGCGGTCCTGCTGGCCGTGTTGCTGGGCAATCAGCTGGCCCGGCCGCTGCTGCTGCTGGCGGCGGGTGTGCGGGAGGTCGCGGCTGGCGACCTGAGCCCCAAGCCCGTGCTGCAGGGCAAGGACGAGCTGGGCGGCCTGACCCGGTCGTTCGCGCAGATGACCCAGCAGCTGGCCGACGCGCGCGGCGCCGTCGAAAAGAGCATGGGGCAGGTCAGCGCGGCGCGCGCCAATTTGCAGACCATCCTGGACAACCTCACGGCAGGTGTCATCGTGCTCGATTCGCACGGCAGCATCCTCTCGTCCAACCCCGGCGCCACCCGGATCCTGCGGGTGCCGCTGGCCGTGTACGAAGGCATTGCACTGGCTGAAGTGCCGGGGCTGGAGGCATTCGGCGCCAGCGTCCAGAGCCAGTTCCGCGACTACCTGAGCGAGCGCAGGCAGCACGGCCTGGACCACTGGCAGCAATCCTTTGAACTTGACGCGGCCCAGCCCGGCCTGCCGCAGCACACCATCACCCTGGTGGCCCGCGGCGCCGAAATGCCCGCCGAAGTGCCGGGCAACGAGGCCTGGCTGCTGGTGTTCGACGACATCTCCGAAATCGTCTCGGCCCAGCGCGCCCAGGCCTGGGGCGAAGTGGCCCGCCGCCTGGCCCACGAAATCAAGAACCCGCTCACGCCCATCCAGCTGTCGGCCGAGCGGCTGGAGATGAAGCTGTCGGGCAAGGTGCCGCCGGCCGAGCAGGCCATCCTCACCAAGTCGGTCCAGACCATCGTTGACCAGGTGGATGCGATGAAGCGGCTGGTCAACGAATTCCGGGACTACGCCCGCCTGCCGGCGGCCGAGCTCAAGCCGGTCGATTTGAACGGCCTGATCAGCGACGTGCTGCAGCTCTACCAGCATGAAAGCGCGGCAAGCAACGACAGCGCCGCGCACGTGCCCGTGCTGCCTGACCTGGATGCCCGCTGTCCCAAGGTGCTGGGCGATGCGCAGCAGCTGCGCCAGGTCATCCACAATCTGCTGCAAAACGCGCAGGATGCGACCGAAGGCTCGGCGGCACGGCAAGTGACCGTGCGCACCCAGTGGAATGAATCATCCAACCGGGTGCGCCTGTCGGTGCTGGACACGGGCACCGGCTTTCCCGACCACATCCTCAAACGCGCCTTCGAGCCCTATGTGACCACCAAGGCCAAGGGCACCGGCCTGGGCCTCGCGGTGGTCAAGAAAATCGCCGATGAGCATGGGGCCCGGATCGACCTGAGTAACCGCGTGCAGGATGGGGTCACGCAGGGCGCGCAAGTATCGCTATCATTCGCGGTTGCAAGTTAGCAACACAAGCGTTCAATCCATGGCAAACATACTGGTGGTCGACGACGAACTGGGTATCCGGGACCTGCTCTCGGAAATCCTCAACGACGAAGGCCACAACGTCGAACTCGCGGAAAACGCGGCCTCCGCCCGGGCCGCGCGCGCGCGGTCGCGGCCCGACCTGGTGCTGCTCGACATCTGGATGCCCGATACCGATGGCGTGACGCTGCTCAAGGAATGGTCTACGACCGGCCTGCTGACCATGCCCGTGATCATGATGAGCGGCCACGCCACCATCGACACCGCCGTGGAAGCCACCAAGATCGGCGCGCAGGCCTTCCTGGAAAAGCCCATCACCATGCAGAAGCTGCTCAAGGCCGTGGAAGCCGGCCTGGCGCGCAACGGCGCGCGCAAGCCGGCCGGCATTGCAGCGGCAACGGGTGGCCCGGTTGAACTGACGGTGGAATCGGCCATGACGGGTGGACAGAACCTGCCGCCCGTGGTTGAAATGGGCCCGCAGGCACGCCAGCTGTTCGAACTGGACAAGCCGCTGCGCGACGCGCGCGACGAGTTTGAAAAATCGTACTTTGAATTCCACCTGGCCAAGGAAGGCGGTTCCATGACCCGCGTGGCCGAGAAGACCGGGCTCGAGCGCACCCACCTTTACCGCAAGCTCAAGCAGCTGGGCGTAGACCTGTCGCGCGGAAAGCGCGGCGCGGCCTGATATAATCTCCCCTCTCTCTTGGCCCGGTAGCTCAGTTGGTAGAGCAGCGGATTGAAAATCCGCGTGTCGATGGTTCGATTCCGTCCCAGGCCACCAAAATCGCAAGCCCCTGATCTGTAATGGATCAGGGGCTTTCTGTTTTTGAACCTCTTCACTGACCGCGCTTTCGCCTTTGCCGCCTCCACCTCCCTGTCCTTTGGCGGTGGGTGCGTAGACGAATCCGCGCCCTAGTCGGGATTCTGGAGTTTCAGGACACGTTGGGCGTTCTCAAACGCCACCTTGCGCATCGTCGCCGGTGAAAGATTGGCCAGCAAGCCGGTGCGCAGCGTCTTGATCACTGCGTCGTAGGAGATCTGCGCAGCAGTCGCGTCCGAGCCGACCATGAAGCGGTCGGGCATGGCCTCTATCAGCGAAAGCCAGTCAGGCTGTAGCCAGTTGTCGTTGTGAATCTGCAGTGCCTGGACGTGCGGAGCAAACAAAAGCACGGAAGAGCGCGCAGAAGTTTCGCAATACAGGTTCGAATTCTTCTCCAGTAGCGCCCGGGCCACCGACGCAGGCGCTCGTGCCATGCAGTGCGAAAGTATGACGGGCACCTTCGGATGGCGCGCCAGCAAGGTCTGCAGTCCCTCGATGCTGTCCCGGTCGTCCTCCATGTGGATCTGGACAAAGCCATCATGCTGCTCGGCCAGGGCAAAGAGGGCAGCAACCGTTGACGCGTCGATGGGGACCTTGCGCCGGAATGCCGGGAGGGGATGGCTGCTGCGGTTATTC
>CALRME020000315.1:0-4620 GCA_943369045.1 Sphingobacterium thalpophilum | reverse complement strand
GGTCCCACACACCCCAGGAGACGAAGCCTGCAATGGCCAAAACCAGGCAGGGCAAGACGTAGCTGAAGAAGCGCGACTGCCGGAATGTGGACCGTGTCGTCATCAGCGTTGGTAGGGCAAGAGGATGCGCATGGCCTCGGCCTGCGCATCCTGCAAGGCCTGCTTGGCCGTCTTGGTGCCGGCCAGCGCGGCGGCCAGCCCGGAGTTCAGGGCCCGGGTGACGCGCTGGTTCTCGTGGGTGGACAGTTCCGCGACCGCATGGGTGAGCTGGTCGCGCGCCACTGCCGCCTGCGGGAAGGCGGCCACGTGAGCCTTCATGGCCGGCGTTTCCCAGGCCTGCGGGCTCACGCCGATGTAGCCCGACTCGATGCCCCAGCGCGCGGTGCGCTCCGGCGCCACCATCCACTTGATGAAGGTGAAAGCCGCCTGCCGCTGCGCCGGCGGGCTCTTTTTGAAGATGTAGAAATTGCCGCCACCGGTGGGCGAGCCGCGCCTTTTTGCGGCGGGCAGCATGGCCACGCCGAAATCAAAACCAGCCTTGTCCTTGAGGTCACCCAGGTTGCCGCTGGTGGTCCAGACCATGGCCGCCTTGCCACTGAGGAAGGCCGCTGGCGTGGTGCCCCATTCGACGATGCCCGGCGGATGCACGCGGATATCGCGTGAAAGGTCGACCCAGTACTGCAGCGCCTGGATGGCGGCGGGCTGGTCGAAGTAGGTTTCGGTGCCGGCGGCATTCATCAGCTCAGCGCCGTTGGAGGCGACCAGGCCCTGGAACAGCCAGTACGGAAAGCCCGAAGACGGAATCTGCAGCCCCCACTGGGTGGTCTCGCCCGAAGCCGCACGGCGGGTGAGCTTTTGCGCGTAGCCGGCCATTTCCGCCCAGTCGGCCGGCGGTCGTTCCGGGTCCAGGCCGGCCTCGCGGAACAGCTTCTTGTTCCAGTAGAGGAGGATGGTGGAGCGCTGGAAGGGGACGCCATAGGTCTTGCCCGCTGCCCGGCTGTTGGTCATCAGGGCAGGGTGGAAGCTTTTGAGCCAGGCCTTGTCCTCATTGCTGGTTGCGAGTTCCTCAAAGGGGAGCACGGCGTCAGCGTCAATCAGCGTGAAGATGTCGACGGCAAACAGCACGGCCGCATCGGGAGGTGTGCCCTTTTTGTGAGCCGTGAGCGCCTTCTGGATCGAGTCCTTGTAGGTGCCGGTGTAGATCGGCCGGACGCGGATCTCAGGGTTCTCCTTCTCGAAATCCGCCACCAGGGCCGCCATGCGCTTGGCCACGGGGCCGCCGACGGCGATGGGGAAATAGAAGGATATCTCGGTGGGCGCGGCGGCGGCGCATGCGCCTGCGGCGAGAGCAACGGCGGCGAGCAAGGCTTTGAAAAACTCCCGCATGTATCTCGCCTTCGTGTGGTGAAGCGTCTAGTATCTCCGGATGAGCTTGGACATCCAAATCGTGCTGGCGGAGGACCACGTGCTGATGCGCGAGGGCCTCAAGATGCTGTTGTCCACGGTGCCCGGGCTCAAGGTTGTGGCCGAAACAGGCGACGGCGCCGCAGTGGAAGAACTGGTGCGCCAGACCCAGCCCCACCTGCTGCTGCTGGACATGGGCCTGCCCGGGCGCAGCGGCGTTGAAATCGCCGCCGCGGTCAAGGCGCAGGCCGATGCCCATACCAGGGTGCTGATGCTGACCGGCGACCTGCGGCCCGCCTCGGTGCGCCAGGCGCTGGCCGCCGGCGCCGATGGCTACGTCCACAAGAGCGAGGACAGCGGTGAGCTGGTGCAGGCCGTGCAGGCGGTGCTGGCCGGCCGGCAGTACGTGAGCAAAGGGATTGCCGCGGTGTTCCAGCCGCAACCGGTCCGCACTTTTGAATCGCCGGGCGCCATCGAAGCCACACCGCGCGAACGCGAGACCATGTCGCTGGTGGCGCGGGGCCTGAACAACCGCGAAATCGCCGAGCTGCTCAAGATCAGCGTGCTGACGGTGCGCACCCACCGGCAGAACCTGATGGAAAAGTTTTCGCTGCGCAATGCGGCGGAGATCACCGCCTACGCGGTGCAGCAGGGCTACTACGACCCTTCCTGATGTAACAAACTAATACGTCCTGCTACTGCGTTTGCAGTATGGGTTTGAGTGGAGGTGGGCAACAGAATCGGCCGCATGTTGCAGGCCACTCCCCCTTACCGCAAATCCGCCATCGCGCTGTGGATGCTGGGCGCTGCAGGACTTTCGCTCTGCGCTCCGGCGCTGGCGCAGGCGCCGCCCAACGCCGGCACGCTGCTGCAGGAACTGCGGCCCCCGGCGGCGGTGCTGCCCAAGGCCGATGCGCCGGTGCTGGAGATCCAGCAGCCGCCGCGCAAATCCATGGCCGACCCGGGTGGCCTGCGCATCACGCTGCGCGCCATTCGCGTCACCGGCTCCACGGTCTTCACCGAAGCACAGCTACTGCCGCTGGTGCAGGATGCCATCGACAAGGAGACGGGTCTCGATGGCCTGGAAGACCTTGCCGCCCGCATCAGCCGCCACTACCGCGAAGCCGGCTACACCATCGCGCGCGCCTATGTTCCGGCACAGGACATCAAGGACGGTTCGGTCGAACTGGCTGTCATCGAAGGCCGCTACAGCGCCATCACCATCAAGGGCGGAAGCCAGGCAGCGCGCGCCAGCCTGCCGCTGGGCGCGATTGCCGTCGGTGACGTGGTGGCCGACCGGCCGCTGGAGCAGACACTGCTGCTGCTCTCGGACCTGCCCGGCATCACCGTTCGTTCCACCCTGCAACCGGGCGCCGGCATAGGCACCAGCGAACTGGTGGTCGACCTGGAGCCCGGCAAGTCCTACTCGGGCACCATCGAAGCCGACAACAACGGCGGCCGCGCCACCGGCAAGTACCGTGTGGGCGGCAGTTTGGTGGTGGGCAATGTGGCTGGGTACAACGACGTGCTCACCCTGCGTGCGCTCAGCTCGGGCAAGGGGTTGGCCTATGGCCGCGCCGCCTGGCAGTTCCCCTTGAGTGGCCGCGGCGCGAAGATTGGTGTGGCTGCATCGAGCGTGCGCTACGAACTGGGCCGCGAATTCCAGGCGCTGCAAGCCCACGGCACAGCCAACACGTTCAGCCTGTACGGCAGTTACCCGCTGCTGCGGGCCCGTGGCGCCAACCTGAACCTGCAGGCCAACCTGGATGAGAAGCGCCTGCGCGATGACGTCGACAGCGTCTCCTCCAGCGCCACCAAGCGCGCGACGGTGCTCAACCTGGGCCTCTCGGGAGATCGCAGCGACAGCTTTGGTGGCGGTGGCGTCACCTCCTTCACCGCCAGCTACAGCCGTGGCCGCCTGCGCCTGGAAGGCGCGACGCTCGCTACTGATGCCGCTACGGCGCAAACCAACGGCGGCTACGGCAAGGCCAACCTCACGGTGCTGCGCCTGCAGAACATCAACGACCGCACCAGCCTGTACCTGTCGGCCAGCGCGCAGTGGGCGTCCAAGAACCTCGACTCCTCCGAAAAGATGGCCTTGGGTGGCCCCGGCGCCGTGCGAGCCTATCCGCCGGGCGAAGCGTCATCGGACCGGGCGCAGATCTTCACGGCCGAATTGCGCCGCACGCTCAACCGGCAATGGCAGCTGGTGGGCTTCATCGACGCCGCCCACGGCACAACCAACCAGCAGCGCTGGACTGCGGCCACCGGGCCTGCCAGGCGCTCGCTGTCCGGTGCAGGCGTTGGCCTGAACTGGGCCAACGAGCAGGGCTGGTCGGTGCGCGCCTCGTATGCACGCCGGCTGGGCGGCGAACGGGCGACGGCGGAACCCGACCGGGGCGGCCGCCTCTGGTTGTCGGCCAGCAAAGCGTTCTAAGAAAAAGCAAAAGAGGAAAGAAGATGAACCACAGCTACCGCATCCTCTTCAACGAAAGCACAGGCACCTGCGTTGCTGTGGCCGAGACCGCCAGCGGGCGCGGCAAGCGGAGCCTGGGCAAGAAGGCGCGGGCCGTCATGGCCTTGGCGGCCATCGCAGCGGCAGCCATCGCGCAAGCCGGTCCTGTGGGCGGGCAGGTGAGTGCAGGGCAGGGCTCCATTGCACAAAACGGTGCGACCACCACCATCATCCAGACCTCACCGAAGCTGGCGATCAACTGGCAGGGCTTTGGCGTAGGCGCCAACGAAACGGTCAACTTCGTGCAGCCTTCTGCAGCTTCAGTTGCGCTGAACCGCGTCACTGGCACCGAAGGCAGCCGCATCCTCGGCAAGCTGAACGCCAACGGCCAGGTCTTCGTCCTCAACCCCAACGGCGTGCTGTTCGGTCAGGGCGCGCAGGTCAATGTGGGCGGCCTGCTGGCTTCCACGCTCTCGATGAGCGACAGCGACTTCATGGCCGGCCGCTACAAGCTCAATGGCACAGGCGGCACGGTCAGCAACCAGGGAACGATCAACGCCAATGGCGGCTATGCAGCCCTGGTGGGCGGGCAGGTCAGCAACACCGGTACCATCGCCGCCCGCACGGGCTCGATTGCCCTGGCCGCCGGCAACAAGGTCACGCTCGACTTCGCTGGCGACGGCCTGCTGCGCCTGGCGGTGGATGAGGGCGCTGTCAACGCACTGGCCAGCAACGGCGGCCTGCTGCAGGCTGATGGCGGA
>CALRME020000314.1:0-4624 GCA_943369045.1 Sphingobacterium thalpophilum | reverse complement strand
AGGTCGCTGCCGGCAGCCGGCTCGCTCATGGCGATGGCGCCCACCATCTCGCCGCTGGCCAGTTTTGGCAGGTACTTTTTCTTCTGCTCGTCGGTGCCGTAGTGCAGCACGTACGGCGCCACGATCTCGCTGTGCAGCGAGAACCCCAGGCCGGTCGCGCCCAGCCGGTAGATCTCCTCGAACTGGATCACCGAATACAGCTTGTCTGCCCCCGAGCCGCCGTATTCCTCGGGCATGGTGGGGCAGAGAAAGCCGTTCTCGCCGGCCTTGTTCCACACCGCACGGTCGACATAGCCCTGTTCTTCCCACTGCTCGTGGAAAGGCATGACTTCTTTTTCCAGGAACTTGCGGAAGGCGTCGCGGAAGGATTCGTGGTCGCTGTTGAAAAGGGTTCGTTCGATCATGGGTGTGTCCTCAGTTTGCTTTCGCGCCGTTCATGGCGGCTTTCACAATCCTGGCGTAGTTGCCGATAAAGATGTTGTTCAGGGTGGCGTCGCCGATGCCGCGTTTGCCCAGGTTGTCGATGACGTCTCGCAGATCACTGTAGTCATTGAGCATGCGGTTGGGCCACACGCCTTCCATGTCGGTGCCGAAGGCCACGTGCTCCGGCCCGACCAGGTCGCACATGCGCATGATCTCGTCCGCGTAACCCGCCTTGCTGTTGACCGGGTAGCCCGGGTCATTGCCCTGCCGCAGGCACCACAGCCCGATCGCGCCACCGCGCGCCGCGATCTTGCGGGCCAGGGCGAGCGGCAATGAGCGGGCCATGTAGCCCACGTCCGTTGGCGCACCGCCCACTGGCGATATCCATGAATGCGACCACACCATGGCGGCGGGCGACGCATCCAGTGCGCCATCGACCAGCGAGGCCGTGCCATGCGCCAGGTCGACCACCATGCCCAGCCGGGCGCATTCCGCCACGACCTGCGCGCCCAGTGGCGTCAGGCGCCCGTGCTGGGGCGCGGCGGTCTGGTGGTCGCCCAGGGGTGTGCGGATGTAGTGAACCAGCTGCATGTGCCGCACACCCATGGCGTGGGCCTGTGCCAGCCGCGCGACATCGCCTTCAAGGAAGTTGGCTGATTCGCAGGCCAGCAGCACGCGCGGCTCGCCGGCCAGTGCGCCGTCCACATCTGTGGGCGCCAGCGCCTTGGCGACTTTCCATTGCGCCAGGCGCCCTTCGTAGTCCTTGACCAGTTCCTGCCAGTAGGCCCAGATCGCGCCCGGCCTGGGCTCTTCGACCTGCACCAGCCGGCCGCTGGCCGAAATCCATTTGCGGTCGTCCACCACCGCCCAGGCCAGCAGCGTGATGCCGTTCTCGCGCATGTGCTTGTCCAGGTCCATGCCGAACAGGCGCGGCAGGAACATGCCGTAGTGCGAATGCATGTCGGCCACATAGGGCTTGCGCACGCTGGTCTGTGCCCCTGCGGGCGACGCCAGTCCGGCCAGCGCGGCTGCGCCCAGCAACGCCACATGGCGGCGGTTGATGTTGGTCTTGTTCATGTCTTCCTGCCTGCTGCTGTCGCCATTTTTACAGAGCGTTTGCTTGGTGAAATGAATATACTTCAGATCAGCCAAACCGGAGCCAGAACATGACCGAAGCATTTGTCTACGACGCCATCCGCACACCCCGAGGGAAAGGAAAGAAAGACGGCAGCCTGCACGAAGTCAAGCCCGTGAACCTGCTGGCCGGCGTGTTGAGCGAACTGCAGCGCCGCAACGACTTCGACACCGGCCAGGTCGACGACGTGGTGATGGGCGTGGTCTCGCCGATCGGCGAGCAGGGCTCGGTCATCGCCAAGGTCGCGGCGCTCAAGGCGGGCTGGGACTACCGCTGCTCCGGCGTTCAGCTCAACCGCTTCTGCGCCTCGGGCCTGGAAGCCGTCAATATGGCGGCCCAGAAAGTTCGCTCGGGCTGGGAAGACCTGGTCGTCGCAGGCGGTGTCGAGAGCATGAGCCGCGTGCCGATTGGCTCCGACGGGGGCGCCTGGGCGCAGGACCCGGAGACCAATTCGGCCACCTCGTTTGTGCCGCAAGGCATTGGCGCCGACCTGATCGCGACCATCGAAGGTTTTTCGCGAGCCGACGTTGACGCCTTCGCCATGGAGTCTCAGATGCGTGCGGCGAAGGCACGCGAAGGCGGCTACTTCGCCGGCTCGGTGGTAGCGGTCAAGGACTTCCTGGACCAGGTAATCCTGGCCGAAGACGAATTCATCAAGCCACGCACGACCATGGAAGGCCTGGCCGGGCTCAAGCCGGCGTTCGAACAGCTTGGTGCGATGGGCTTCGACCAAGTGGCCATCAGCCGCTACCCTCAGGTCGAACGCATCAACCACGTGCACCACGCCGGCAACTCCTCGGGCATCGTCGACGGCGCGGCCGCCGTGCTGATCGGCAGCGAAGCGGCCGGCAAGACGCATGGTTTCACGCCGCGCGCCCGCATCGTGGCGGCCGCCTTGTCGGGCGCGGACCCGACCATCATGCTCACCGGCCCCATGCCCGCCGCCCGCAAGGCGCTGGCCAAGGCCGGCATGACGATTGACCAGATCGACTTGTTCGAGGTGAACGAGGCTTTCGCTGCCGTGCCCATGCGCTTCATGAAGGAAATGGGCGTGCCGCACGAGAAGGTCAACGTCAACGGCGGCGCGATCGCGCTGGGCCATCCGCTGGGCGCCACCGGCGCGATGATTTTGAGCACCCTGATCGACGAGCTGCACCGGCGCAAGCTGCGCTACGGCCTGGCCACGCTGTGCGTGGGCGGCGGCATGGGCATTGCGACGATTGTTGAGGCCATCTGATGAAGACCATCAAGTACGAACTGGCCAACGGCATCGCCACCATCACCTTCGACGAGGAAGGCTCACCCGTCAACACCATGTGCGCCCAATGGCAGCTGGACCTGGTGGAGGTGACGGCGCAGGTGGTCAAGGACAAGGATTCAATCAAGGGCATCGTGCTCGCCTCGAACAAGACCACCTTCTTCGCCGGCGCCGACCTCAAGGGCACGATGCGGCTCAAGGCCGCCGACGCACCGCAGGTGTTCCGCGAGATCGAACAGACCAAGAAATGCTTCCGCACGCTGGAAACCCTGGGCAAGCCCGTGGTGAGTTGCCTGAACGGCACGGCGCTCGGCGGTGGCTGGGAAGTGGCGTTGGTCGGTCACTACCGTATCGCTGTCGATGACAAGAAGATCCAGTTCGGCCTGCCGGAAATCACACTCGGGCTGATTCCCGGTGCTTCAGGCATCACCAAGATGACGCGCCTGCTGGGCCTGATGGGCGCCCAGCCCTACATCCTTGAGAGCAAGCTGTTCGGTCCGCGCGAGGCGCTGGAGCTGGGCCTGGTGCACGAGATCGTGCCGGATGCCGCCGCCCTGCGCCCGGCGGCGCTGGCCTGGATTGCCACCCATGACGGCGCGGCCGCGCCGGCCCACCACCCCTGGGACGACAAGAACTACAAGATGCCCGGCGGCACGCCGGCCAACCCAAAAGTCGCCGGCATGCTGAGCGTGGCGCCTGCCGTGCTCAAGCAGAAGACGCGCGGCCTCTACCCTGCCCCCGAATACGCACTGGCCGCGATGGTGGAAGGCGCGCAGGTCGACTTCGACACCGCCCTGCGCATCGAGAGCCGATACCTGGCCAAACTGATCGTCTCGCCGGTGGCCAAGAACATGATCAACACGTTCTTCTTCAACATGAACGCGATCAAGTCGGGGCAGTCGCGGCCCAAGGACGTGCCGCGCTACAAGCCTGCGAGAGTCGGCCTGCTGGGCGCAGGGATGATGGGCGCCGGCATCGCCTATGTGCAGGCCAGCCGCGGCGTGGCCACGGTCCTGAAAGACGTGAGCCTGGACAAGGCGGAAACCGGCAAGGCCTACAGCGTCAAGCTGACCCAGCCGCGCGTCGAGAAAGGCCGCATGAGCCCGCACGACCAGACCGAGCTGCTGGCGCGCATCACGCCCGCCGACAAGGCGCAGGCGCTGCAGGGCTGCGACCTGATCATCGAAGCGGTGTTCGAGAATCGGGACCTCAAAGCCAAGGTCACGAAGGAAGCCGAACCCATGCTCGCACCCGGGGGCTTCTTTGCGAGCAACACCTCTACCCTGCCGATCTCCGGCCTGGCCAAAGCCAGCGCCAGACCCGAAAAATTCGTCGGCATCCATTTCTTCAGCCCAGTCGACAAGATGAAGCTGGTGGAAATCATCCGCGGCAAGCAGACCGATGACGAAACCGTGGCGCGCGCCTTCGACTATGTGCAGTCCATCGGCAAGATCCCCATCGTGGTCAACGATTCGCGCGGCTTTTTCACCAGCCGGGTGTTCGGCACCTTTGTGATGGAAGGCGCGGCCATGGTCGGTGAAGGCATCCCCGCGGCCGTGGTCGAGCAGGCGGGCATCCAGGCCGGCATGCCGGTAGGTCCGCTCGCTGTTCTTGACGAAACCGCGCTTTCACTGAGTGTGCATGTGATGGACCAGACCCGCGCCGACGTGCGGGCCGAGGGCGGCACCTACATCGCCACACCCGGCGAATTGATCGTCGAGCGAATGGTCAAGGAGTTCGACCGCAACGGCCGGGCCGCCGGCGCCGGCTTCTACGACTACCCGGCCGAGAAGGGCGCGAAGAAAACG
>CALRME020000313.1:0-4639 GCA_943369045.1 Sphingobacterium thalpophilum | reverse complement strand
GCGGCTGTTCAATGACCCGACCTACCTCGATTCCTTCTACACCACCGCCTTCTTCTCGGTGGCGGTGGCCGTTTCGGGTCTTTCCATCGCCTTGCTGCTGGCCGTAATGGCCAACCGCGTGGTACGCGGCGCATCCGTCTACAAGACCCTGCTGATCTGGCCTTACGCCGTGGCGCCCGTGGTGGCCGGCGTGCTGTGGCTGATGATGTTCGCCTCGCCCTATGGCGTGATCGCCTACGCCCTGCGCGAGGTGGGCTTTCACTGGGACCACGTGCTCAACGGCAACCATGCGATGGCGCTCATCATCATGGCCGCGGTGTGGAAGCAGATCTCCTACAACTTCCTGTTCTTCCTGGCCGGCCTGCAGTCGATCCCGCATTCGCTGATCGAGGCCGCCACCATCGACGGCGCCTCGCCCTGGAAGCGCTTCTGGAGCATCGTGTTCCCGCTGCTGTCGCCCACCACGTTCTTCCTGTTCGTGATCAACGTGGTCTACGCCTTCTTCGACACCTTCGCCATCGTCGACGCGGCCACCCACGGCGGGCCGGGCAAGGACACTTCCATCCTGGTTTACAAGGTGTACTACGACGGCTTCAAGGCCATGGACATCAACGGCTCGGCCGCGCAATCGGTGGTGCTGATGTTCATCGTCATCACCCTGACCGTCGTGCAGTTCAAGTTCGTCGAGAAAAAGGTCCAGTACTGACATGATCCAGCGCAACCCCATCCTCGACTTCTTCTCGCACCTGATCCTCACGATCGGCGTGATCGTCGTCTTCTTCCCGATCTACGTCACCTTCATCGGCTCGACGCAGACGGCGGCGCAGATCCTCAACAGCAACCCGATCTCGCTGTTGCCGGGCAACAACTTCCTCGAAAGCTACCGGCTGGCCCTGTTCGGCGGCAAGACCGAGGCCGGCGCCAGCATTGGCGCGGCCGGCCCGATGATGCTGATCAGCCTGGGCAGCGCGCTCATCATCTCGATCGGCAAGATCGCGATCTCGCTGCTCTCGGCTTTTGCCATCGTGTACTTCCGCTTCCCGTTCAAGAACATCGTGTTCTGGATGGTGTTCGTCACCCTGATGCTGCCGGTGGAAGTGCGCATCGGACCGACCTACCAGGTGGTGTCTGACCTGGGCATGCTCAACAGCATGTCCGGCCTGACGGTGCCGCTGATTGCCTCGGCCACCGCCACCTTCCTGTTCCGGCAGTTTTTCCTGACGGTGCCCGACGAGCTGGTGGAAGCCGCCCGCATGGACGGCGCCGGGCCGATGCGCTTCTTCAAGGACGTGCTGCTGCCCCTTTCAAAGACCTCGATCGCGGCGCTGTTCGTGATCCAGTTCATCTATGGCTGGAACCAGTACCTGTGGCCGCTGCTGGTGACCACCGACGAGAAGATGTACCCCATCGTGATGGGCATCAAGCGCCTGATCTTCGGCGAGGTGTACATCGAGTGGAACGTAGTGATGGCCACCGCCATCCTGGCGATGCTGCCCCCGGCCATCGTGGTCATGCTGATGCAGAAATGGTTCGTCAAAGGTTTGGTCGACACCGAGAAATAAATACAGATATGGCATCCATACAACTCAAGAACGTCGTCAAGAAGTACGGCAAGGGCAAACAGGAACTGCAAGTGATCCACGGCGTGAACGCCGACATCGCCGACCGCGAGTTCATCGTCATCGTGGGCCCCTCGGGCTGCGGCAAGTCCACGCTGCTGCGCATGGTGGCCGGCCTGGAAGAGGTCTCCGGCGGCGAAATCTGGATCGGCGACCGCGTGGTCAACCAGCTGGAGCCGGCCGAGCGCGACATCGCCATGGTGTTCCAGAACTACGCCCTGTATCCGCACATGAGCGTCTTCGACAACATGGCCTACGGCCTGAAGATCAAGAAGATGCCCATCGACGAGATCAAGCAGCGCGTGGACAAGGCAGCGAAGATCCTCGAACTGGGCCATCTGCTCGACCGCAAGCCGCGCCAGCTCTCGGGCGGCCAGCGCCAGCGCGTGGCCATGGGCCGCGCCATCGTGCGCCAGCCGCAGGTGTTCCTGTTCGACGAGCCGCTGTCGAACCTGGACGCCAAGCTGCGGGCCCAGACCCGGCTGGAGATCCAGAAATTGCACCGCGAGCTGGGCATCACGTCCCTGTTCGTCACGCACGACCAGGTAGAGGCCATGACGCTGGCCCAGCGCATGATCGTGATGAACGCCGGCGTGATGGAGCAGTTCGGCACGCCCGAGGAGGTCTACCACCGGCCCGCCTCCACCTTCGTCGCCAGCTTCATCGGCTCGCCGCCCATGAACCTGCTCAAGAACGCGCCGGGCGCCCGCGCCGGCCAGACCATGGGCATCCGCCCGGAGCACCTGGACATCGGCCACACCGGCTGGGAGCTGAAGGTGGAAACCACTGAGCTGCTGGGCGCAGAACGGCTGATCTACTGCCGCATGGGCGACGAGCTGCTCATCGTGCGCAGCGAGGAAGGCGGCCCCACGCCGGCGCCCGACAGCCTGATCCACGTCGCACCCCGCGAAGACCGCATCCACTGGTTCGACACGGCCAGCGGCAAGCGCATCTGAAGGCTATGTCCATGACGGACTGGCCCTATCCGCGCTGGGTGGCGCACCGGGGCGCCGGAAAGCTCGCGCCCGAGAACACCATGGCGGCCTTCCGCTACGGCGCCGCGCAGGGCTACCGCATGTTCGAGTGCGACGCCAAGCTGTCGGCCGACGGCGTGCCCTTCCTGATGCACGACGCTACACTGGAGCGCACCACCACCGGCCAAGGTGTCGGTGGCGACAAGCCCTGGAGCGAACTCGCGCAGCTGGACGCAGGCGCCTGGCATTCGCGCTCTTACGCGGGCGAGCCGCTGCCCACGCTGGAGAACCTGGCGCGCTACTGCCTGGCCAACCGCTACTTCCTGAACATCGAAATCAAGCCCACGCCCGGCACCGAGCGCAAGACCGGCGAGGTCGTGGCCGTACAAGCCGCCAGCCTGTGGCAGGGCGAGATCCCGCCCCTGCTCACCTCGTTCCAGCCCGAGTCGCTGGAGGGTGCGCGCACCACCGCAGCACACCTGCCGCGCGGCCTGCTGCTGGACACGCTGTGGAAAGGCTGGCTGGAAACGGCGCTGGCGCTCGAATGCACGGCCATCGTCTGCAACCACGCGCTATGGGACACGTCCACGGTCACGCAGGCCAAAAGCGCCGGCCTGCGCACCCTGAGCTATACGGTCAACGACGACTGGGCCGCGCAACGGCTGATCGCACTGGGCACCGACGGCATCATCACCGACCGCGTGGACCTGTTCTCTCCCGCCTGACACCGGCAAACCACGAAAACGCGCAAGCAGGATTGGCGCGGCTTCCCGGCCATTTTTGGCCTGCAGGCCGCACCCGCATTGCTTGTGCCATTCCGGCTTCCAAGGCCGCGTTTGGCAGCCGGACGCGATTACGGTATAGTAAATTCATTACGCAATAGTAAATTTCAAGCCGCCCGCCGCGACCCAAGGAGACACCATGTCCGCCGTCCTCAAAGATGCACCCGCGCCCAACCTGGCACTGCTGCCCGCCCCCGCGCAGATTCACCAGCTGCACCACTACGCCTACCGCGCGAAAGACGCGGAAGAGACGCGCCACTTCTACGAGGACATCCTGGGCCTGCCGCTCTACCACATCATCCAGAGCGACGTGGTCCCCAGCACCGGCGAGTACTGCCCCTACACCCACTTCTTCTTCCGCCTGCAGGACGGCTCTTTCATCGCCTTCTTCGACCTGGGCAACGACGAGGCCGCGCTGCCTTCGCCCAACACGCCGCTGTGGGTCAACCACATCTCGTTCCGCGTCGATTCGCAGCAGGCCCTGCGCGACATGAAGACCCGGCTGGAAGCGCATGGCGTGGAAGTGCTGGGCATCACCGACCACCACATCTTCCACAGCATCTATTTCTTCGACCCCAACGGCGTGCGGCTGGAACTGACCGCGCAGCTGGCCGATGAATTCCAGATGCTGCAGGAGAGCAAGACGGCCCACGCCCGGCTGGCCGAATGGACGGCGCGCAAGGAACAGTGGCGCAAGGACCGCGCGGCCGGCAAGGTCGAGGCGCTAAAGCCGCAGCAAAACGACCGGCCGGAATTTTCGGCAAAGAAGTAAAAAACAAGCAGCCGTGGATCCCGGGTCAGTCCCGGGATGACAGTTTGAGGAGACATCTTGGCCAGCTACGAAAAGACCGCCTTTACCAACGGCTATGAATTCACCCAGGGTACGGGCTACGCACTGCCTGAGTACCCGTTTGTCGCACCACCGGAAATCGCTTCCGGCAAGACCGGCCACCACCCCATCGTGATCGTGGGCGGCGGGCTGGCTGGGCTCACGCTGGCCTGCTCGCTGGCGCGCCATGGCGTTGCGGCCGTGCTGCTGGACGAAGACAACACCGTGGGCGTCAAGGGCGCGTCATCGCGCGGCATCTGCTACACGCAGAAGTCGCTGGAGATCTTCCACAAGCTGGGTGTCTATGAGCGCATCGCCGCCAAGGGCATCCAGTGGAGCGTGGGCCGCACCTTCGCCGGCGCGGACGAGGTGTACTCGTTCGACCTGCGCCAGCAGGCCGGCTACAACCTGTCGAGCCAGCCGCCCTTCATCAAC
>CALRME020000312.1:0-4641 GCA_943369045.1 Sphingobacterium thalpophilum | reverse complement strand
GTGGCCCAGGTAGTCGGCGCCGATCGCATGCGAGGCATCCTCCACGATGGCGAAGCCGTATTCGTCGGCCAGCTCGCGCATCGGTTTGATGCGCGCGGAGCGGCCGCCGAAATCGACGGGAACGACCACCTTGGGCAGCCGGCCTGCGGCGCGGGCCGCCACCAGCTTGTCGCGCAGGGCATCGACAGACATGTTGAGGTCATCTGCGTCAATGTCCACGAAGTCCACCTGCGCGCCGCAGTACAGCGCGCAGTTGGCCGATGCGAGAAAGCTGTTGGGGCTGGTCCACAGCCAGTCGCCGGGCCCAACGTCCAGCGCGATGCAGGCGATGTGCAGGGCCGAGGTGGCGCTGTTGACGGCCACCGCGTGCGGGGCACCCAGGTAGGTTGCCAGGGCCTTCTCGAACGCTGGCGTCGCCGGTCCCTGGGTGAGGAAATCCGAACGCAGGACGGCGCCGACGGCCTCAATGTCGTCGTCCGAGATCTGCTGGCGGCCGTAGGGAATCATGCTGACCCCGCTTCAGGCCATCGCCTGGCGGTTGAACTCGCGAATTTCCGCCGGGCTCAGGAAGTGTGTGTTGTTGCCCGAGTGGTACTCGTAGCCCTGCGCGACCGGCGCGCCCTTGTCACCCATGCCGTCGACGGCATAGTCCATCTCGACACTGTGGAACTTGATGGTCGGACGGATCACGTAATGCCGGTCGAATTCCAGCGTCAGGTGCGAATCGTCGGCCGGGCACATGATCTCGTGCAGCTTTTCGCCGGGCCGGATGCCAATGACGTGGGTGGGCATGCCCGGCGCCATCGCCTCGGCCAGGTCCGTCATGCGGATGGACGGTATCTTGGGAACGAAAATCTCGCCGCCGCGCATGCGGGTGAAATTTTCCAGCACGAACTGAACGCCCTGTTCCAGGCTGATCCAGAAGCGGGTCATCCGCGGGTCGGTCAGCGGCAGGCTGGGCGCTTTCTCGCGGATCAGCTTCTCAAAAAAAGGCACTACCGAGCCGCGCGAGCCGACCACGTTGCCGTAACGTACCACGGCGAAGCGAGTGCGTCCTGCGCCCACCATGTTGTTGGCCGCGACGAACAGCTTGTCCGACGCCAGCTTGGTGGCCCCATACAGGTTGATCGGGTTGGCCGCCTTGTCGGTGGACAGGGCGATCACCCTGTCGACGTTGTTGTCCAGGGCGGCACGGATGACGTTCTCGGCGCCATGGATGTTGGTGTTGATGCACTCCATGGGGTTGTATTCGGCGGCCGGCACCTGCTTGAGCGCGGCGGCATGGATCACGATGTCCACCCCTCGCATGGCCTGCGTCAGCCTTGCCGCGTCGCGCACGTCGCCCAGGAAGTAGCGCATACACGGCGCGTCAAAGCGCTGGGCCATCTCGTACTGCTTGAGCTCGTCGCGGGAAAAAATGATCAGCCGCGCCGGCTTGAAGCGGTCCAGGATGGTCTGCACGTACTGGTGCCCGAACGAGCCTGTGCCGCCAGTGATGAGGATGGATTTGTTGTTGAACATGCGGCGGTGGGGTCGGCGGGAGGGCAGGCCCAATAATATTCGATGACAATAGGATAACTTCCGGCCCGCTCCAATACGTGTCCCGCTATTCCGTCAGTCCCGTGCAGTCCCTGGTAGATGCCGTCCTGCTGCTGGGTGCATGGTGGATCGCGTTCTGGCTGCGCTTTAACTTCGACATCCCCGACGATTTCCTGGCGCTGGCCTGGATTTCGGCGGTCTGGGCGGTGCTGGCCAACCTCGTTGCGCTGCTGTTGACCCGGGTGTACCGGCAAGTCTGGAACTACACCGGCCTGCCTGAGCTGAGGCAGCTGGCGCTGGGGATCATGCTGGGCGCCCTCTCGACGACGGCCCTCATCCTGATCCAGCGCCTGCCGTCGTTCCCACGGTCGGTCCTGGTGTTGCACCCGCTGGTGGCGTTGATCCTGCTGGGCGCGGTGCGCGCGGGCTGGCGCACGCTGGCCGAGCGGCGCCAGCTGACTCAGGGTGGCCGGCGGCTGGTGATCGTGGGTTCGCTGCAGGACGCCTCCGACGCGCTGCGAGCCCTGAAGGGGTCGCGGCAGTGGCAGCCGGTGGGTATCCTCTCGCCAGTGCCCGGCGAGATGGGCCGGTCCATCCAGAACGTGCGGGTGCTGGGGCCGATCGCCGCCATGGCCGAGGTCTGCATCTCCGCCGATGCACTGACCGCACTGGTGGCCAGCCCGCCCGGGTCTCCGGAGCGGCGAGAAGCACTGCTCAATGCTGCGGACGCCGGCGTCACCCTGCTGACCATGCCGCGGCCGGACGAATGGCTCAAGACCGAAACCACCGGCCCGCGCAAGATCGAACTGGAGGACCTGCTGGGCCGCACGCCGGTACAGCTGGACGTGGCCGGGCTGGCGGAACTGTTTTCCGGACAGACGGTGCTCGTCACCGGCGCCGGTGGTTCCATAGGCTCTGAGCTGTGCCGCCAGATCGCCCGGCTGGGCGTCGCCCGGCTGGTCTGCGTCGACATTTCCGAGCTGGCGGTCTACCAGCTCGAGCAGGAATTGCGCGAGGCGCACCCGCAGATGCAGGCGGCCTACTACACGGCCAATGTGCGCGAGCCGCAGCGCCTGGAGGCGATCGCGCAGAAGCACCGTCCGGCCGTGGTGTTCCACGCCGCCGCCTACAAGCACGTGCCGCTGATGGAAGACCTGAACGAGATCGAGGCCCTGCGCACCAACGTGCTGGGCACCTTGCACGCTGCCCGCGTTGCAGGAATCTGCGGCGCGAAGCGCTTCGTCATGATTTCCACCGACAAGGCCGTCAATCCCACAAACGTGATGGGTGCCAGCAAGCGGCTGGCCGAGCTGGTGGTGCAGGCGGTGGCGCGGGAATTCGCCGCCACACAGTACGTGTCGGTGCGCTTTGGCAACGTGCTGGGTTCGAGCGGCTCGGTGGTGCCGTTGTTCACGGCGCAGATCGCGCGCGGCGGACCGGTGACCGTGACGCACCCGGACATCGTGCGCTACTTCATGACCATTCCCGAGGCCGCGCAGCTGGTGCTGCAGGCAGGGTTGATGGGCCGCTCGGGCCAGATTTTCGTGCTGGATATGGGCGAGCCGGTGAAGATTGTCGAACTCGCGCGCATGCTGATCCGCTTGTCGGGCAAGACCGAGCAGGAAATCCCGTTGGCCTACACCGGACTGCGGCCCGGTGAGAAGCTGTATGAAGAATTGCTGGCCAGCGACGAGACCAGCGTGCCGACGCCGCATCCCAAGCTGCGCATCGCCAAGACTTCTGGCGTGCAGCAGGCCGACATCGCTGCGGTGCTGGCCTGGGTAGAAGAGGCAGGCGCGGCCCCATCAGGCGCGGTGCTGCGGGAGTGGCTGCGCGGCCAGGTGCCGGAGTACGCGGCGCGCTGAAGCTCAGCCCGCAATCCCTGTGCGGGCCAACACGTCGCTGACCAGCTCCAGCCGCACCAGCGGGTTGTCCAGCTCCATCAGCCGCTGTTTCAGCTGCGCCGGCAGCGGCAGCAGTTCGCACCATCGGTTCGCCACCCAGCCGCAGTCGTTGAGCTGCAAGGGCTCCTGAATCGGGACCTGGCTGGGCTCGGCGGCGCGCTGGCGCAGGGATTCGATCAGCCTGGCCAGCGCCACGGCGGTGTTCTTGAGGTCGTCGGGGATTTCCACCGCCATGTCGCCGTCAAGCCGCTGCACGTCGGCTACCCACAGGCCGTGCCTGAGCTGGTCGCTGGCAGTGATGCGGAAGCGCTGGGCGCCGCTGGCGCGAATCACCATCAGGCCGGGCCGGGGAGTATCAAAATCGGTGATGGTGGCCAGGGTGCCGACGCTGGCAAATACTTCCTTGCCACCCGGCTGGCGGACCTCGCTGCCCTGCGTGAGCGATACCACGCCGAAGGGCGCACCGGCCTTGTGGCATTTTCCGATCATGTCCAGGTAGCGGACCTCGAAGATGCGAAGCGGCAGGATTCCGCCGGGAAAGAGCACGGTGCCCAGCGGGAACAGCGGCAGGGAGGACAGCGTGAGGACGGACGACATCAAATTCCTGTTTCTGCCCGCTATCATCCCACGGCTACTTACCCCCTGCTTATGCTCTACCAAATCGCCTCGCTCCTGCTCGACATCGCCGCCGGCCTGCTGGGGGGCGCCTGCCTGCTACGGCTGTACATGCAGTACCAGCGTATCCCGTTCGGCAACCCGATCGGGCGATTTGTGTTTGCCATTACCGACTGGCTGGTGCTGCCGCTGCGCAAGGTACTTCCGCCCGTAGGCAAGGTCGATACCGCAAGCCTGGTGGCGGCGTACCTGGTCGAGTTGCTGCAGTTCGTGCTGTTGTGGCTGCTCAATGGCGCCGGGGTGGGTGTGGGGCTGCTGGCGGTGCTGGCGCTGTTCGGGCTGCTGCGCCTGATCGTTTCGGCGCTGACGGGCCTGATGATCGTCTACGCCATCCTGTCGTGGGTGCGCTCCGATTCCCCCATGACCGACGTCATCGACCGGTTATGCGCACCGCTCTTGCGGCCATTGCGCCGGCTGATCCCGCTGTTGGGAGGCATGGACCTGTCGCCCCTGGCCTTCTTGGTGTTGCTCCAGATCGCGGCGATCGTGCTGGCCGGGCTGCAAAAGGCCGTGCTCACGGCCC
>CALRME020000311.1:0-4641 GCA_943369045.1 Sphingobacterium thalpophilum | reverse complement strand
CCACATCTTGTTGCCCTTGAGGCGGTAGCGCGGGCCCAGCGGATCGGACTCTGAACCTTCCCCGTCAGGAATGGCACGGGTCGTGATGTCCGACAGCGAAGAACCCGCCTGCGGCTCCGACAAACACATGGTGCCGGAGAAGCGGCCATTGAACTCGTTGCGGGCGAACACCTCTTTCTGCGCGTCGGTGCCGTGCACCAGAAGCAGGTTGGCATTGCCCTTGGTCAGCAGGCTGGAGCCGATGCTCACGGACGCCAGGCCGAAGAAAGAGTTGGCCGCGGCCTCGATCGTGTAGGGCAGCTGCATGCCGCCCTCTTCGTAGTCCTGCGCCGCGCTGAGCATGCCGGAGGCGGCATAGGCGCGGTTGGCATCGTGGGTGGCCTGCGGCAGGATCACCTTCTCGCCGTCAAATCGCGGCTCCTCGGTGTCCACCAGGCGGTTGAACGGCGCGTACTTTTCGCGCGCGATGCGCTCGCAGGTGTCCATGACCGCGTCGAATGTCTCGCGCGTGTGGTCGGAAAAGCGGCTGCGCTGGTTGAGGGTTTCGGCCTTCAGCCAGTCGTACAACAGGAAATCAAGCGTGGGGCGAAGGCTCATGGCGTCGGAGTTTCTCAGGGGTTCTTGCGGAAGATGCCGTTGTTCACGAACCCGGATGGGTCCCAATAGCGGGCCAGCAGCTCGCCGCCGCGCACTTCCAGGCGGCAGGTGCCGCCCGTGCCGGCATTGCAGGGGAACTGGATGGCGCCGTCCCGCACGGGCATGGAATGGGTCGTGGTGGCCGCTGCGCCCACCGGGCTGTAGGCCACCTGGGCGATGCAATCGGCCGACACCTGCGTCACGTGAATCCACTGCGTCCCGTAGAAGCCCTGCGACCAGGTGCCCGACCAGGCGCCGGTGAACTGGGCGCAGTCAGCCTGCGCGGCACACAGGCAGGGAACAAGGCAGGCGGCGGCAGCCAGGAGGCGGCGGATGCCTGTCATGCCCTGCTCCCGATGGCGCCGCTGCTTACAGGACTTCGAACACGCCGGCTGCACCCATGCCGCCGCCGATGCACATGGTCACGACCACCTTCTTGGCGCCGCGACGCTTGCCTTCGATCAGGGCATGGCCGGTCAGGCGCTGGCCCGACACGCCATAGGGGTGGCCCACGGCGATGGCGCCGCCGTTGACGTTCAGGCGGTCACCGGGGATGCCCAGCTTGTCGCGGCAGTAGATCACCTGCACGGCGAAAGCTTCGTTCAGCTCCCACAGGTCGATGTCGTTGACCGTCAGGCCCAGCTTCTTGAGCACCTTGGGAATGGCGTAGACCGGGCCGATGCCCATCTCGTCGGGCTCGCAGCCTGCGACGGCAAAGCCCAGGAACCGGCCCAGGGGCTTCAAGCCCTTGCGGCTGGCGACATCTTCATTCATCACGACCACGGCGCCGCCGCCATCGGAGAACTGGCTGGCATTGCCGGCCGAGATCACGCCGCCGGGAATGGCCGGGCGGATGCCGCTGATGCCTTCCTTGGTGGTGCCGGGGCGGATGCCTTCGTCGTCGGAAATCGTGACTTCCTTTGTGCGCAGGCCCATGACGGCGTCGGCTACACCGGCCTGCACAGTGATGGGGGCGATCTCGTCCTTGAACAGGCCCTTTTCGAGGGCCGCCGTTGCACGTTGCTGGCTGGCGGCGCCGTACTCGTCCATGACATCGCGGCCGATGTTGTAACGCTTGGCGACCTGTTCGGCGGTCTGCAGCATGTTCCAGTAGATCTCGGGCTTGATCTTGTCCAGCGCCGGGTCACGCATCATGTGTGTGTTCATTTCCTGCTGCACGCAGGAGATGCTTTCCACGCCGCCGGCCACGAAGATGTCGGCCTCACCGGCAATCACGCGCTGCGCGGCCATGGCAATGGTCTGCAGGCCCGAGGAGCAGAAACGGTTGACCGTCATGCCCGAGGTGGTGATGGGGCAGCCGGCCATCAGCGCGATCTGGCGCGCGATGTTGGCGCCGGTCGCGCCCTCTGGGTTGGCGCAGCCCATGATGACGTCGTCCACCTCAGCGGCGTCGATACCGGCGCGCTGGATGGCGTGCTTGACGGCATGGTCGCCCAAGGTGGCGCCGTGCGTCATGTTGAAAGCGCCCTTCCAGCTCTTGGCCAGGGGCGTGCGTGCGGTCGAGACGATAACGGCGGAAGTCATGGAAGTGCCTTTCTTGCGGATGTTCAGGGAGCCGGCGCGGGCGCCGAAGTATTGCGGATGAGCTGGTGGTAGAAGCGCACGAGTTCGGCCAGGTTGGCCGTGCCCATGCGCTCATTGGTGCCGTGGAAGCGCGACAGGTCTTCCGGCTTGGCACGCACCGGCGAAAAACGGTAGATGTGGTCGCTGAGGCTGGTGAAGTGGCGCGAATCGGTCGCGGCGATCATCAGGCCAGGCGCGACCATCACGTCCGGGAACAGCGAGCGCATGGTGCGGTTGATCAGCTGGTACGAACTGGACTCCGTCGGTGAAACGGGCGAGGCCTCCGCCGCGCCCGGCAGGGCCATCAGCTCGAAACGATCGTTGGCGGCCTTGTCCTTGACATGCTGGGTGACGCTGGCGATGGTGTCGCCCGGCAGCAGCCGGAAATTCACCACGGCCTCGGCCATGCCCGGGATCACGTTCTCGGCGTTGCCGGATTTCATGACGGTCAGCGCCGTGGTCGTGCGCAGCATGGCGTTGGTGCTGTTGCCCTTTTCCAGTTGCGCCTGGACGATGGGGCCGAACAGCCAGAGGTTGCTCAGCGCGATGCGGCCAAAGCCGCTCATCTCCGGCGCCGTGGTCTCGAACATTTCACGGGCCACGCCCTTGATGCCGGCCGGCAGCTGTTCGTCGTCAAGACGGCGCAGCGCTGCGCTCATCATGGCGATCGCACTGTTGCCCTTGGGCGGCGGCATCGACGAATGGCCCGGCGTTGCCGGCACCTTCAGCACCACTGACAGGAAGCCCTTTTCGGCGATGCCGATCAGCGCGGCCGGCTTGGCCAGGCCGGGCATGATGCCTTCGGTAATCAGCAGGCCTTCGTCCAGCACAAAGTCAAGGCGGATCTTGCGCTCCTGCATGAGTTTGGCGATCTGCACCGCGCCGCGCTGCCCGGAGACTTCCTCGTCATGGCCGAAAGCCAGGTAGATGGTCTGGCGCGGCTTGAAGCCGCTGGCCACCAGCATTTCCACCGCTTCCATCTGCGAAACCAGGTTGGCCTTGTCGTCCCAGGCGCCACGGCCCCAGACGAAACCACCCTTGACCTCACCGGAGAACGGCGGCACTTCCCACTTGCTCTCAGTGCCCGGCGAAATCGGCACCACGTCCTGGTGCGCCATCAGCAGGATGGGCTTGGCCTTGTCGTCGGTGCCAGGCCATGTGTAGAGCAGGCTGTAGCCGCCCACCACCTCGCGCTTGAGCGCGGCGTGGGCCTTGGGGTACTTCTGCTGCAGGAACTCGTGCAGCTTGCGGAATTCGGCCGCGCTGGCATCCGCATCGTCGCGGCTGGCAATGGTCTGGAAGCGGATGATTCCCGACAAGCGCTCGGCCACGCCCTTCTCGTCCACCGCCAGCGCGGGCGCCGGCGGCACGTCGAGCTGGCGCGAGCCCTGACGCAGCGTGTTAATGGCGACGGCCGCCACCAGCAACAGCACCAGGCCAAGGAGAACCAGCAGGATGCGTTTGACCATGCGAGGCCGCCTTAGCTGAACGTCTTGCTTTCAGCCGCCAGCTTGGCCAGCAGCGGCGCCGGCTCCCAGAAAGCGGCGTCGTCGCGCGGGTTCTGCTGGAAGCGCTTCATGGCCTGGGCCACGTTGAACAGGCCGACCTGGTCGGCGTACATCATGGGGCCGCCGCGGTGCATGGGGAAGCCGTAGCCCGTGAGGTAGACCATGTCGATGTCGCTGGCGCGCGATGCAATGCCGTCTTCCACGATGCGTGCGCCTTCGTTGACGAGGGCGAACACCAGGCGCTGCACGATTTCGTCGTCGGAAATCTTGCGCGGCGTGATGCCCAGTTCCTTGCGATGGTCCTCGATCATCTTGTTGACGAGGTCCGATGGGATGGCGTCGCGCTTGCCGGCCTGGTAGTCGTACCAGCCGGCGCCGGTCTTCTGGCCGAAGCGGCCCAGCTCGCACAGCTTGTCAGCGGTACGGCTGTACTTCATGTCGGCCCGTTCGGTGGCACGGCGCTTGCGGATTGCCCAGCCGATGTCGTTGCCGGCCAGGTCGCCCATGCGGAACGGGCCCATGGCGAAGCCGAACTTCTCGATGGCCTTGTCCACTTGCTGCGGCGTAGCGCCTTCATCCAGAAGGAAGCCGGCCTGGCGGCTGTACTGCTCGATCATGCGGTTGCCGATGAAGCCGTCGCAGACGCCCGACACCACTGCTGTCTTCTTGATCTTCTTGCCGATGGCCATCACGGTGGCCAGCACGTCCTTGGCCGTTTCCTTGCCGCGCACGACTTCCAGCAGCTTCATCACATTGGCGGGGCTGAAGAAGTGCATGCCGACCACGTCCTGCGGGCGCTTGGTGAAGGCGGCGATCTTGTCAACGTCCAGCGTCGAGGTGTTGGACGCCAGGATGGCGCCGGGCTTCATCACGCGATCGAGTTCCTTGAAGACCTTTTCCTTGACGCCGAGTT
>CALRME020000310.1:0-4647 GCA_943369045.1 Sphingobacterium thalpophilum | reverse complement strand
ATGTCGATGGCCTGGCCTGTACCGACAGCGACCACCTTGATATCGGCCCCGCCGGCCTTCTTGAATTCCGGCAGCAGGTAGCCAAACAGGCCCGATTGCTCCGTGGAGGTGGTCGAGGCCATGGTGATGGACTGTGCGAAAGCACCATTAGCTATCAATACAGTAGCTGCCAAAGAAATACCAGAGCGCTTCACAGCCACTTTTGCCAGTGAAAAAACAGTTGCAATCATGCCAATTCTCCTTTAACGAACAGGTCGGCCTCGCGCGAGGTTTCACCCAGGCGCGGACCGTTGAAAAACTCATTGACGGGCAGGTCGGCCAGCACGCGGCCATGTTCGAGGTAGACCACCCGCGTCGCCAGGCGCTTGACCTGGCCCAGGTTGTGGCTGGCAAACACCAGCGTCATGCCGCCCTGCGCAAACTCCGCCATCAGCGCTTCCACTTCGCGCTTGGCGTGCGGGTCCAGGCTGGAAGTGGGCTCATCGAGAAACAGCACATCCGGCTTGAGGCTCCAGGCCCGTGCCAGCGCCAGGCGCTGCTGCTGGCCTCCGGAGAGCGCCCGCGCACCGCGCTGCGCCACGTCACCCAGGCCGACACGGCCCAACGCCAGCAGGGCCTGTTCTTTCGCCACCTTCCATTTCGCGCCGCGTATCCACAGGCCCAGCGCCACGTTGTTCAGCGCGCTGGTGCGCAGCATGTGCGGCCGCTGGAACAACATGGCCTGGCGCGTGGCGCTGTCGCGCAACACCGAACCGCGAGTCGGGGAGATGAGGCCGTGCAGCACGCGCAGCAGCGTGCTCTTGCCGCTGCCGTTCGCGCCGATCAGCGCCAGGCGCTCGCCGGCGGCGACGCGCAGGTTCACGCCGGCCAGTGCCTGCACGCCACCAAAGTGCACGTCGAGTGCCTTGAGCTGGATCACACCACTCATGCCGGCGCCCCTTCCAGCAGCACCGGACGGTCATCACGCCCCACGCGCCAGCGGCGCACGGCGGCGATCAGCGCATTGAGCGCCAGCACCACGCCCAGCAGCACGATGCCCAGCGCCAGCGCCAGCGGCAGGTCGCCCTTGCTGGTCTCCAGCGCGATGGCGGTCGTCATCACACGGGTGAAGCCATCGATGTTGCCGCCCACGATCATCACTGCGCCCACTTCAGAGATGGCGCGGCCGAAAGAGGCAATCACCACCGTCAGCAGCGCGTAGCGCTCGTCCCAGGCCAGCAGCAGGCTGCGCAGCATGGGGCCGGCGCCCAGCGAGCGCAGCTGCTCGCCGTTGGCGCGGTCCACGTCCTCGACGATCTGGCGCGTCAGCGCGGTCACCACCGGCAGTACCAGGATGGCCTGGGCCAGCACCATGGCCTTGAACGAGAACAGCCAGCCCAGAAAGCCCAGCGGGCCGGAGCGCGACAACAGCAGGTACACCACCAGGCCCACCACCACGGACGGCAGGGCCAGGGACGTGTTGAGCACGGTAAGCACCGCGCCCCGCCCGGCAAAGCGCGCCACGCCCAGCCAGGCACCGAGCAGCAAGCCGGCGGCGCAGGCCAGCGCACAGGCCAGGGCGCTGACGGCCAGCGATCGCGCCACGATGGACAGCAGCATGGGGTCGGCGCCGGCGATGAGCTTGAGCGCCGTCGCGGCGCTGTCGGAAAAGGTGTTCATATGCAGGCGCCATCCTAGGGGCAACAAGGGTATGCCCGCATCGGGTCTGGCGAGCTATGAACCCATTTGCATACGTACCTTTTCAGGACAGCAAGGCGCGATGACGTGCCACGGCTTGCGCCACGGTTTCATTGAGTTCGCCGGTGCCAGCACTGTCGATGTGCGCAAGAAATTCCCTGCGCATGCGCGGCTCCCAGAAGCGCTTGATGTGCTGCGCAGCATCTTCCAGCGCCTGCGCGCGGTCGGGCATGGCCTCGAAAAAATCGCCAATCTGGTTGGCCATCTTGATCAGTTGTTCGACGTGCATGAGATGTCCGTATCAGCCGGCGAGGCGTTCAGGATGGGAATAGACAACCAGGTCCACGCCGCGGGCAAAACCCACCAGCGTGAGATTGGCGGCCTGGGCGGTGGCCGTGGCAAAGGTCGTGGCGGCGGAGACCGCGGCCAGCAGCGGTGCCCCGGCCACAACGGCCTTTTGCACCATCTCGAAGCTGGCCCGGCTGGTCACGGCGATGAAGCCGCCGCTCGCGTCACGGCCTTCAAGGGCAAGCGCACCGACAAGTTTGTCCAGCGCGTTGTGGCGGCCCACGTCTTCGCGCAGCAGTTGTACTTCGCCCTCGCGTGAGCACCAGGCCGCGGCATGCACGGCGCCGGTGGCCTGCTGCAGCACCTGCAGCGCACGGATTTCGTCCATGGCGCGCGCCACCGCCTGCCGGCGCAGTGCAAGCCCGTCGGGCAGTACCGGCATTGGCCGCGACACCTGCGACAGGCTATCGGGACCGCACAGGCCGCAGCCGGTGCGGCCCGCCATCGTGCGGCGCCGTTCCTTGAGCCGGGCGAAGGCAGCGGCGGCGACGGCCAGCCGCAGCGTGATGCCCTCCGCGCAGGCCTCCTCTTCAACGCCGTACAGCTCATGGCGACCGGCCAGGATGCCTTCACTGAGGGAGAAGCCCAGCGCGAAATCCTCCAGGTCCATCGGCGTGGCCAGCATCACCGCATGCGAGATGCCGTTGAACTCCAGCGCCACGGGCACCTCCTGCGCCACCCAGTCACTGGCCTGGAAGCGGCGCCCCTTGCGCGTGCCCGTGACGGGCACTTCAAGCGCGCCGCCGCGCGCCAGGAAAGCGTCGTCGGGCTTCATTTGCCCACCACCTCGGCCTGCGGCGTGCGGGCTTCCAGCAGCCCTTCCTGGATGCGGTTGAAGCGGCTGTATTCCTGCTGCCAGGCCGAAGGCTGCATCACCTTCATCAGCTGGACTGCCGTCACCTTGAACTCGGGGCAGTTGGTGGCCCAGTCGGAGTTGTCGGTGGTGATCACGTTGGCGCCCGACTCGGGGAAGTGGAAGGTGGTGTAGACCACGCCAGGCTGTACCTTCCCGGTGACAACGGCGCGCAGCACCGTCTCGCCGGCACGGCTCTTGATCCCAACCCAGTCGTCCTGCTTGATGCCCCGGTCCTCGGCGTCCTGCGGGTGGATCTCGATGCGGTCCTCGCTGTGCCACTGGTTGTTCTCCGTGCGCCGCGTCTGCGCGCCCACGTTGTACTGCGACAGGATGCGCCCGGTGGTCAGGATGAGCGGGAACATGGGCGTCACCTTCTCGTGCGTGGGCACGTACTTGGTGATGATGAACTTGCCCTTGCCGCGCACGAAGCTGCCGATGTGCATGGTGGGCGTGCCCTCGGGCGCGTCCTCGTTGCAGGGCCACTGGATGCTGCCCAGCTCGTCGAGCCGCTTGTAGCTCACGCCGCGGAAGGTGGGCGTCAGGGCCGCGATCTCGGCCATGATTTCCTCAGGGTGTTTGTAGTTCATGGGGTAGCCCAGCGCATTGGCCAGCTTCTGCGTCACCTCCCAGTCGGCCAGGCCCGGCTTGGGCGGCATCACCTTGCGAACACGCGAGATGCGGCGTTCGGCGTTGGTGAAGGTGCCGTCCTTTTCCAGGAACGAGGTGCCGGGCAGGAACACGTGCGCGTACTTGGCGGTTTCGTTGAGGAACAGGTCCTGCACCACGATGCATTCCATGGCCATCATGGCCTGGGCAACGTGCTGGGTGTTCGGATCGGACTGCACCACGTCCTCGCCTTCGCAGTACAGGCCCTTGAAGGAGCCGGTGATGGCGGCGTCGAACATGTTGGGAATGCGCAGGCCCGGCTCGGGGTTGAGCGTCACGCCCCAGACATCCTCGAACGCCGTGCGCGCCGCCGTGTCCGACACGTGGCGGTAGCCCGGCAGCTCGTGCGGGAAGGACCCCATGTCGCAGGAGCCCTGCACGTTGTTCTGGCCCCGCAACGGGTTCACGCCCACGCCTTCGCGGCCCACGTTGGCCGTGGCCATCGCCAGGTTGGCGATGCCCATCACCATGGTCGAGCCCTGGCTGTGCTCGGTCACACCCAGGCCGTAGTAGATGGCGCCGTTCTTGCGGCCGTCGAAGCCGGTGGCGAACAGGCGCGCCGCGCCGCGCAGCTGGTCGGCCGGCACGCCAGTGATGTCAGCCGTCGCTTCGGGCGAGTTCTCCGGACGGGAGACGAACTCGCGCCACTCATTGAACGACTTCATGTCGCAGCGCTCGGTGACGAAGGCCTCGTCGACTAGGCCCTCGGTCGCCACGACGTGCGCCATGGCGGTGATCACGGCCACATTGGTGCCGGGCTTGAGCTTGAGGTGGTAGTCGGCGCGGATGTGCGGCGACTTCACCAGGTCAATGCCGCGCGGGTCGATCACGATCAGCTTGGCGCCATCACCTTGGCCCGTTCCTCGCAGGCGCTTTTTCATGCGCGAGGCGAACACCGGGTGGCCGTCCGTGGGGTTGGCGCCGATCACCATGATGATGTCGGACTTTTCCACCGACTTGAAGGTCTGAGTACCGGCCGATTCGCCCAGTGTCTGCTTCAGGCCGTACCCGGTCGGCGAGTGGCACACGCGAGCGCAGGTGTCGACGTTGTTGTTGCCGAAAGCGGTGCGCACGAGCTTTTGCACCAGGTAGCCTTCTTC
>CALRME020000309.1:0-4665 GCA_943369045.1 Sphingobacterium thalpophilum | reverse complement strand
TGGCCCGAAGCGCTCAAGGAACTTGGCACGCTGGTGGGTACCGGCAAGCTGCGTCCGCGCGAAACCGTGGCGCAAGGCCTTGAAGCCGCGCCCGAAGCCTTCCTGGGCCTGCTCAAGGGCAAGAACTTCGGCAAGCAACTGGTCAAGCTGATTTAAGACCACTGGAAGTGGAGGGCGAGATGCAAGCAACCCACGAAGTCTTCAACCAGAGCGAGCCGCTGGCCGGCTACAACCTGTTCGAGGGTAACCGCGCGCTGCGCGATGCGCTCAGGTTCAATGCGCCGCAGCTCGACACGGCGGAACTGGCCGACCTCGGCTCGAAGCTGGGCAGCGTGGGGATGCAAACCCATGCGCGGCTGGCCAACACCAACCCGCCAGTGCTGCACAGCCATGACCGCTTCGGCCGCCGGGTCGACCAGGTGGAGTTCCACCCCAGCTACCACGCGCTGATGTCGTTGGCCGCTGGGGCGGGCCTGCATGCCACCCCCTGGACGAACAGCAGCCCGTCGCCCCACGTGCTGCGCGCGGCTGGTTTCATGCTGTTCACCGAACTGGAACCTTCCATCCTGTGCCCGATTTCCATGAGCTACGCCGTGACGCCCGCGTTGCGCGGCAATGCGGCTGTCTACGCGGACTGGAGCCAGAAACTCGCCAGCCGCGCCTATGACCCGGCGCTCAAGCTGTGGAAAGAGAAGTCCGGCCTGACCATGGGCATGGGCATGACCGAGAAGCAGGGCGGCTCGGACGTGCGGGCCAACACCACCGCCGCCGTGGCGGACGGCACGGATGCCTGGGGCCAGCGTTTTTCCATCACCGGCCACAAATGGTTTTTCTCGGCGCCCATGTGCGACGCCTTTCTGGTGCTGGCGCAGGCCCCGGCGGGCCTGACCTGCTTCTTCCTGCCGCGCGTTCTGCCCGACGGAACCATCAACGCCATCCGCATCCAGCGTCTCAAGGACAAGCTGGGCAACAAGGCCAACGCCAGTTCGGAAGTCGAATTCCAGGGCGCCACGGCGTGGCTGGTCGGCGACGAGGGCCGCGGCGTCCCGCAGATCCTGGAGATGGGCAGCATGACTCGGCTGGACTGCGCCCTGGGCACCAGCGGCCTGATGCGCCAGGCCCTTTCGATTGCGCTGAACCACGCGTCGCAGCGCGAGGCTTTTGGCAAGCGCCTGATCGAACAGCCGCTGATGCGCAACGTGCTGGCCGACCTTGCTATCGAAAGTGAAGCGGCTACAGCACTTTCCATGCGCCTTGCGAGGGCTTTTGACAATCAAACCGAGGCGCATGAGGCCTTGATGGCGCGCCTGCTGACGCCGGTGGCCAAGTTCTGGATCTGCAAGCGCGGCAGCCATTTCGCGCAGGAAGCCATGGAATGCCTGGGTGGCAACGGCTATGTGGAAGAGGGCGGCGAGGGCATCATGGCCCGCATTTACCGCGAGATGCCCCTCAACTCCATCTGGGAAGGCGCGGGCAACATCATGGCGCTGGACTTGCTGCGCGCACTGCGCAAGGCCGACGTGGCCGCGGCGCTGGCGCATGAGGTCTCTCCCGCGAAAGGCGCGCACGCCGCGCTCGACCGCCTGGTGGAGGCGCTGCCGGCGCGTGTGGAAGAAATGGCCACTGAAGTCGAAGGCCGCCGCCTGGCGCAGGACGTGGCGCTGGCCGTGCAGGCCGCGCTGCTGTTCCAGACCGCGCCGCCGGCCGTCTTCAACGCCTTCTGCGATTCGCGCCTGGGAGGAAACTGGGGCCAGGCCTTCGGCACCCTGGGCGCGCAGACCGATTTCGACACCATCATCACCCGCGCGATGCCGCGCTGAAAAACAATCAAGGCAAGCCATGACCGAGCTCATCCTCCACCACTACCCCACATCGCCGTTCTCGGAAAAAATCCGCCTCATCCTTGGCTACAAGAAGCTGGGCTGGAAGTCGGTGGTGATCCCGTCCATCATGCCCAAGCCCGACGTGGTCTCGCTCACCGGCGGCTACCGCAAGACGCCCTTCATGCAGGTCGGCGCCGACATCTACTGCGACAGCGCGCTGATCTGCGACGTACTCGAGCACATCCAGCCCGAGCCCACGCTGTACCCGCCGCACCTCAAGGGCGTCTCGCGCGTGTTCGCGCAATGGGCCGACACCACGCTGTTCTGGGCTGCGATGGCCTACAACCTGCAGCCCAGGGGCGCGGCCCACATGTTCGCCGGCGCCCCGGCCGAAGTGGCCAAGGCCTTTGGCGAGGACCGCAAGGCGATGAGCGGCAACATGGTGCGGGTGCGCCCGGGCGACGGCACCTCGGCCTACCGCTCTTACCTGCGCCGCATCGCCCACATGGCCGAGGAACATGAATTCCTGTTCGGCACTGAGCCCTGCGTCGCCGACTTCGCGGCCTACCACCCGCTGTGGTTCACCACCCAGCGCGTGCCGGTGCTGGCCGACATCCTCAACGCCACGCCCGCGGTGGGCGAGTGGATGGCGCGCATGGCGGCCATCGGCCACGGCGGCATGGACAAATTCAGCTCAGCCGACGCCATCACCGTGGCGGCCAATGCCGAACCGGCGCCGCTGGCGGCCAACCTGCTGATTGACAGCGCCTTCCAGGACGACCACGGCATCCCGCTGGGCTCGCGCGTGACCATCACGCCCGAAACCTTCGGCACTGAAGCAACCGAAGGCGAACTGATCGCCGCCACCCGCATGCACTACACGCTGCGCCGCACCGACGATCGCGCCGGCACCGTGCATGTGCACTTCCCGCGCATCGGCTACGTGCTGAAGAAGGTTGAAGCAGCATGATCGAAGACTTCAAGGGCAAGACCGCAGTCCTTACTGGGGCGGGCTCGGGCTTCGGCCTGGAATGTGCACGCATAGGCGCGCTCCGCGGGATGAACCTGGTGCTGGTCGATGTGCAGCAGGACGCGCTGGACAAGGCCGCTGCGGAGATGACCGCGGCTGGCGTCCAGGTGTTGGCCCGCAGGGTAGACGTGGCCAATGCACAGCAGATGGAAGAGCTCGCCAAGGATGTGGAAGAGCGCTTCGGCGCCCCGCACCTGGTGTTCAACAACGCTGGCGTCGGCTGCGGCGGGCTGGTTTGGGAGAACTCGGTCAATGACTGGGAATGGGTGCTGGGCGTCAACCTTTGGGGCGTGATTCACGGCGTTCGCCTGTTCACACCCATGATGCTGGCGACCGCGAAAAAAGACCCGGCCTGGCGCGGCCACATCGTCAACACCGCCAGCATGGCCGGCCTGCTGACGCCGCCCAACATGGGCATCTACAACGTAAGCAAGCACGCTGTCGTCAGCCTGTCGGAGACGCTGTACCAGGACTTGAAGCTGGTCACCGACCAGGTCGGCGCCAGTGTGCTGTGCCCGTATTTCGTGCCCACCGGCATCAACCAGAGCCAGCGCAACCGGCCCGATGATCTTGCGGGCGGCAAGCCCACGCAAAGCCAGCTGATCGGCCAGGCCATGACCGACAAGGCCGTGGGTTCGGGCAAGGTCACCGCCGCCGATGTTGCGGCCAAGGTTTTCGAATCGGTGGCCGCAGACCAGTTCTACATCTTCAGCCACCCGCGCGCCCTGGGCAACGTGCAGCAGCGCATGGAAGCGATCGTGTCCATGACCAACCCGGCCGACCCGTTCGGGGAGCGGCCGGAGATCGGGCAGCAGCTGAAGGCGGCCCTGCGGGCAGCCTGAGAACGCGGGGCGGACATGACTGCGCCCCTTGGCTTGTGCTTCTTCGACACACCGATCGGCGCCTGCGGTATCGCCTGGAGCGAGAGCGCGCTGGTTGCGGTGCAACTGCCCGAGGAAACGCCGCAGCGCGCAAGGGCGCGGATGCACAGCCGCTTTCCAGGCCTGGTTGAATGCGAAGCGCCCGAGTGGGTTCAGGTCGCGGCATCGCGCGTCCGCGCCTTGCTCGAAGGCGCGCCCGACAGCCTGCTCGACCTTCCGCTGGACATGGAAGGTGTGCCGCCGTTCCACCAGCGCGTCTACGAGGTGGCGCGCGCCATCGCGCCGGGCGCCACGCTCACGTATGGGGAAGTTGCAAAGCTGGTGGGGGAGCCGGGCGCAGCCCGTGCAGTGGGGCAAGCGCTGGGCCACAACCCGTTCGCGCCTGTTGTGCCTTGCCACCGCGTTCTGGCCGCCGGTATTCGCTCAGGCGGTTTTTCGGCTTCCGGCGGCACGCACACCAAGCTGCGGATGCTGGAGATCGAGGGCGCGCAGTTTGGTGACTCCCCAGGGTTGTTTTAGCCCGTGCACTGAAGACTCAGCGCCTGCAGCGTGCGGCCGGTGCGCGGCTCCACGACCACCAGGTTGACCTGCCGAGCATGACCAGGCTCGCCCGGCACCGTGCGCAGCGTCAGTCGCGACGCGCCCTGGTAGTCGCCGGCCGGAACGTACTGGCGCACCACAAAGTCGTGCTGCAGCAACTCGCCTGCGTTCTCACCAGCCTTGACCTTGCTGCTGTGGCCGTGTTCGGTGACCGTCCAGTAGGCCGCCCATTTGCCCACGCCGTCGCCGGGCGTGACCATGGCCTCGAACGCATCGCCTGAATTGCGCTGCAGGCTGATGCGGGCGCGCGCAGGGCCGGTGGCCGCGAGCGCCTTGCCGTAGTCGTGCCAGTCCTGGCCGTTCTTTACCAACTGCGGCGTGTAGATGTTGG
>CALRME020000308.1:0-4665 GCA_943369045.1 Sphingobacterium thalpophilum | reverse complement strand
GCGCACTCTGGGCCGCCGTATGCCGGATGCGCAGCAGCACGTTCTCGCGCAGCTTGTCGGGCGCCAGGTGCCTCGCCAGTTCCTGCGCCTGGTTGAAGCCGCGCTCGCGCAGCCGCTCCTGCGACAGCGGCATGGGCAGCACGATGTCGGCCGCTTCCAGCGCAGGCTCGACCCAGGGTGCGCTCTTCATCAGCGTGGCAAACGTGCCGGCCCAGCCCGGATGGCCGTGGAATTTGAAACGGGTGATGCAGCTTGACCACGGGTAGGCGTAATCGAGCGCGGCTACGCAGCGGTCCAGTGGCGCAGGCGACAGCGCACATTCGCCGCATGGGGACGCGCTTGAGGACAGGGGCAGCGCGCAAGTCTGGCAACGCGGCACGGGCTGGGCGAACTGAGCGACGCAGGCCTCACAGACGGGCTGCGCCGGCCAGGCGCGGCAAACGGCGCATTGCGCCGGTATGGCGGCACTGAGGCGGTCCACAAGCGCGCGAAACATCGGCTCAATATACTCGTCGGTCCCTCATCGATTGCCCCATGGCCAGCGAACGCCCACCCACCATCGATCCGGCCGCAGCTGCGCGCCGGGAGCGCAGCGTGCCCGCTGCGTCCGCGTGGCTGCACGAGGAAGTGGCTCGCCGCATGGAAGACAGGCTGCAGTGGATCAAGCTGCAGCCGCAGGCCTGGGGCCACTGGGAGCCGGTGAGCGGCGGCATGGAGGCCCACGCCCTGATCAGCCGCCGCTATCCGCGCGCCACGGTCTACGTTGAGGAACGCGAGCCGGCGCGATTGCTTCGGGCCAGCCAGAGCCTGGCGCGACCGTGGTGGCAGCCGGCGCGATGGACCGCTGCGCGTACTGAGTTCGGGCCGATTCCCGATGGTTCCGTGCAGATGCTCTGGGCCAATATGGCGCTGCACATGGCGGCCGACCCGCAGGCGCTGATCGCGCGCTGGCACCGGGCGCTGGCGGTCAATGGCTTCCTGATGTTCTCCTGCCTGGGGCCCGATACCGTGCTGCAGTTGCGCGCGCTCTACCGGTCGCTGGGCTGGCCGCCGGCCGGCCACGAGTTCACCGACATGCATGACTGGGGCGACATGCTGGTCCACGCCGGTTTCGCCGAACCGGTCATGGACATGGAGCGCATCACCCTGACCTGGGAAACACCGGCCAAACTGCTGGCGGAACTCCGGGAGTTGGGAGGCAATTTGCACCCGGGCCGCTTTGCCGGCTTGCGCGCCCGCGGCTGGCGCCAGAAGCTGGAAAACGAGCTGGCAGCGCGCCTGGCAGGACCCGATGGCCGGCTGGCCCTGACCTTCGAAGTCATCTACGGCCACGCGCTCAAGCCGCAGCCCCGCATCAAGGTCAGCGACCACAGCGCTGTGTCCCTGCAGGACATGCGCGCCATGCTCCAGGGCAGCAAGCCAGCGTAATTTGCTCGGGTTTGGGGCAGGCAGCCCGCGAAGAGGCCCGGGATAACCCGGCTACAATCGTGGGTTGTTTTTGTGAGCGTCGCCCCGTGCCGAATCCGGTTTTTCGTTTCGCCACCGTCTCAGGCCAGACCATCCACTGGTTTTTGAAGCGCAATTGCTCGGTAACACCGGCCCAGCTGGGCTGGATGTACGCCTCGCTGTGCGTTGTCTCGCTGGGAATCGGAACGTTTTTCTGGTTTCAGGGCGCCACCCTGGTCCTGCCGTTCGCGTGGCTGGAGCTGGTGGCGGTAGGAGCGGCGTTCTTTGCGTATGCGCGGCATGCCTCGGACGGCGAGCGGATTTCGCTGCAGGGCGGGCGGCTGGTGGTCGAACTGGAAAACGGAGGGCGGCTTTCGCGCTCCGAATTCAACCGGCAGTGGGTCCGTGTGGAGCCCGCAGCCAGTGACGGTTCGTTGATCCAGGTGTCGGGCCAGGGCCGGTCGGTGAGCGTGGGGCGCTATGTGCGCCCCGAGTTGCGCACGGCGCTGGCCAGGGAGATCAGGCTGGCCCTGCGCGAGGCGTGAGGCGGAGCAAAAGTTTGGTTAATTTGAGGGCGACAAGCAAGTGAACACGATGAAGAGCATTTCCAAGAAGTTGGCCTCGCTGCTGCTGGTGGCCGGCGTGTGGGCCAGCATGCCGGCTTTCGCCGTCAACGACCTGCCCGGCGGCCCGGCCGTCCGCCAGTACAACCTGCATCCGCCCGTGACCAAGATCGCGGTTGAGCAGCACTGGCTGCACAACTTCATGATGATCCTGTGCACGGTGATCTTCATCGCCGTGTTCGCGGTGATGTTCTATTCCATCTGGAAGCACCGCAAGTCAAAGGGCTACAAGGCCGCCAACTTCCACGAATCGGTGACGGTGGAAGTCATCTGGACCATCATTCCCTTCATCATCGTGATCCTGATGGCCCTGCCGGCCACCAAGGTGCTGGTCGCCGGCAAGGACACCAGCAACGCCGACCTGACGATCAAGACCACCGGCTACCAGTGGAAATGGGGTTACGACTACCTCAAGGGTGAAGGCGAGGGCATCTCCTTCATCTCCACCCTGGACAGCACTCACCGCGAAATGTCCAACAACGGCGCCAAGGGCGACGTGCCGGACGACTACCTGTTCAAGGTCGACAACCCGCTGGTCGTACCCGTGGGCAAGAAGGTCCGCATCATCACCACCGCCAACGACGTGATCCACGCCTTTGCCGTGAACTCGCTGGGCATCAAGCAGGACGCGATCCCCGGCTTCGTGCGCGACACCTGGTTCCGTGCCGAGCAGATCGGCAATTTCTATGGCCAGTGCCAGGAACTGTGCGGCAAGGAACACGCCTACATGCCCATCCACGTGAAGGTGGTGTCGGCGGCCGAATACACCGCCTGGGTCGGTGCCGAACAGAAGAAGGCCGCCGCCAAGCTGGACGATCCGACCAAGGTCTGGACGATGGACGACATCGCCAAGCGCGGCGAAAAGGTCTATGCCGCCAACTGCGCCGCCTGCCACCAGGCCAACGGCAAGGGCGCCGGCCCGATCAAGCCGCTGGACGGCTCGCCCATCGTGCTGGACGCCGACAAGACCAAGCAGATCCAGATCCTGCTCAACGGCAAGGGCGCGATGCCTGCCTGGAAGCAGCTGTCTGACACCGACATCGCCGCAGTGATCACCTACACCAAGAACAACTGGTCCAACAAGACCGGCCAGCTGGTGCAGCCGGCTGAAGTGCTGGCCCAGCGCGGCAAGTAAGCGTAGAGCGAACAAGACAAGGAATCCAAGATGAGCGCCGTACTCGACCATCACGACCATTCGCACGACGACCACCACGACCACGCCCCCACGGGCTGGCGCCGCTGGGTCTACGCGACCAACCACAAGGACATCGGGACGCTGTACCTGCTGTTCTCGTTCACCATGCTGATGATCGGCGGCGTCCTGGCGCTGCTGATCCGCGCCGAGCTGTTCCAGCCCGGCCTGCAGGTCGTGAACCCCGAGCTGTTCAACCAGCTGACCACCATGCACGGCCTGATCATGGTGTTCGGCGCCATCATGCCGGGCTTCGTGGGCTTTGCGAACTGGATGATCCCGCTGCAGATCGGCGCGGCCGACATGGCGTTCGCCCGCATGAACAACTTCAGCTTCTGGCTGATGATCCCGGCCGGCCTGATGCTGGTGGGCTCGTTCTTCATGCCCGGCGGCGCACCGGCCGCGGGCTGGACGCTGTACGCGCCCCTGACCCTGCAGATGGGCCCGTCCATGGACGCCGGCATCTTCGCCATGCACATCCTGGGCGCCTCGTCCATCATGGGCTCGATCAACATCATCGTGACCATCCTGAACATGCGCGCGCCCGGCATGACGCTGATGAAGATGCCGATGTTCGCCTGGACCTGGCTGATCACGGCCTACCTGCTGATCGCCGTGATGCCCGTGCTGGCCGGCGCCATCACCATGACGCTGACCGACCGCCACTTCGGCACCACGTTCTTCAACCCCGCCGGCGGCGGCGACCCGGTGATGTACCAGCACATCTTCTGGTTCTTCGGCCACCCCGAGGTCTACATCATGATCCTGCCGGCCTTCGGCATCATCAGCCAGATCGTCCCGGCCTTCGCCCGCAAGCGCCTGTTCGGCTATGCCTCCATGGTGTACGCCACCAGCTCGATTGCCATCCTGTCGTTCATCGTGTGGGCCCACCCCATGTTCACCACCGGCATGCCGGTGACGGGCCAGCTCTTCTTCATGTACGCCACCATGCTGATCGCCGTGCCCACGGCCGTGAAGATCTTCAACTGGATCGCCACCATGTGGCAGGGCTCGATGACGTTTGAAACCCCGATGCTGTTTGCCGTCGGCTTCATCTTCGTGTTCACCATGGGCGGCTTCACCGGCCTGATCCTGGCGATGGCGCCGATCGACATCCAGCTGCAGGACACCTACTACGTCGTGGCCCACTTCCACTACGTGCTGGTGGCCGGCTCGCTGTACGCCATGTTCGCCGGCTACTACTACTGGGCCCCCAAGTGGACCGGCGTGATGTACAACGAAACGCGCGGCAAGATCCACTTCTGGTGGTCGCTGATTGCGTTCAACGTCACCTTCTTCCCGATGCACTTCCTGGGCCTGGCCGGCATGCCGCGACGCTACGCCGACTACCCCATGCAGTTCGCCGACTTCAACGCCATTGCCACCGTGGGCGCCTTCGCCTTC
>CALRME020000307.1:0-4679 GCA_943369045.1 Sphingobacterium thalpophilum | reverse complement strand
CACAGCGCCGGCCGCGTGCAGGAGCGGCAGGTAATGGTCGTAGGTCGGGTGCGCCAGTTGCGCTACCTGGCCCAGCTTCTGGAACTCCGCCAGCGCCGCCAGGTTGCCGCTTTGCAGCTGCCCGCCTATGGCCTTGTCGAACTCGAAAGCCCAGTCGTAGGCCTGGATGGCCGATGCTTCGCGGCGCGTGGCGCGCAGGTTGTGGACGATGTTGCCGCTGCCCACGATCAGCACGCCGTGGTCGCGCAGGGCCTTGAGCTGGCGCCCCAGCGCGAAATGCTCGGCCGGCGGGCGGCTGTAGTCCATGCTCAACTGCACGACCGGGATTTCGGCCTTGGGGAACATGGGCTTGAGCACCGACCAGGTGCCGTGGTCGTAGCCCCACTCGGTCTTGTCCAGCCCCACCGGCGGCGCACGCAAGGCGGCGCTGATCTCGGCTGCCGCCGCCACATGGCCGGGTGCCGGGTATTGCTGGTCGAACAGGGCCTGCGGGAAGCCGCCGAAGTCGTGGATGGTCTTGGGCTTGTCCATGCCCGTGAGCCACCAGCCCTCGGTGATCCAGTGGGCCGATACGCACAGGATCAGCTGCGGCTGGGGCAGTCTGGCCCCGAATTCCGCACCCAGCGCCTGCCAGCTGCGCCGGTATTCGTTGTCGCCGATGGCGTTCATGGGACTGCCATGGCCGACGAACAGCACAGGCATGCGGGGCGACTTCCTGAGCGATTTGAGCTGGTCGAGGCCGGCGGCGCTTGATATTTCCGTCATCGTGAGTCCGATCGAGGCGAGGCCGGTAACGGCCCCCAGCATTGTTCTTCTGTGCATGGGCTTGGGTTGGTTGTTCTTTATAACCACTCCTGAGGGTCGCCACAGCGGCCCAAGTTCCTGGCTGATCCTTGCGGGAGCCTGAAAAGAAGGGGGTGGAATTGGTATTACCACTCCATACCACCTCAGGGTTCAACTGGTATATTGCACTGCAACAACCCCAATGGGACTCCCGCATGCTCTACCAGATTTATGAAGCCCAGCGCTCGCTGATGGAACCGTTCGCGGATTTCGCGCAGGCCGCCGCCAAGATGTACAGCAACCCGCTGTCGCCATTCGGGCAAAACCCTTTCGCGCAGCGCGTCTCCGCCGGCTACGACCTGGTCTACCGTCTGGGCAAAGACTACGAAAAGCCGGAGTTCGGCCTCAAGACCGTCAACGTTGACGGAACGGATGTCGCCATCCACGAGCGCATCGAGCTGGACAAGCCCTTTTGCGAACTGCGCCGCTTCAAGCGCTTTACCGACAATCCCGCCACGCTGACCAGGCTCAAGGGTCAGCCCGCCGTGCTGATCGTCGCGCCCCTGTCCGGCCACTACGCGACGCTGCTGCGCGACACGGTCAAGACCATGCTCAAGGACCACAAGGTCTACATCACCGACTGGAAGAACGCGCGCACGGTTCCCCTGTCCGATGGCGCCTTCCACCTGGATGACTACGTCAACTACGTGGAGGACTTCATCCGCCACCTGCAGGGGATCTATGGCAACTGCCACGTCATCAGCGTCTGCCAGCCCACCGTTCCGGTCCTGGCCGCCGTCTCGCTGATGGCCTCGCGCGGCGAGGTCACACCGCTTTCCATGACCATGATGGGCGGCCCCATCGACGCGCGCAAGTCGCCCACGGCCGTCAACAACCTGGCCATGAACAAGAGCTACGACTGGTTCGAGAACAACGTGATCTACCGCGTCCCGACCAACTTCCCGGGCGCCGGCCGCCGCGTCTACCCGGGCTTCCTGCAGCACACCGGCTTCGTGGCCATGAACCCCGACCGGCACATGACCAGCCACTACGACTATTTCAAGGACCTGATCAAGGGCGACGACGCCAGCACCGAGGCGCACCGCAAGTTCTACGACGAATACAACGCCGTTCTGGACATGGACGCCGACTACTACCTGGAAACCATCAAGGTGGTGTTCCAGGAATTCGCCCTGGTCAACGGCACCTGGCAGGTCCGCAATGCCCAGGGCAAGCCGGAGCAGGTGCGCCCGCAGGACATCAGGACCACCGCGCACTTCACGGTGGAAGGCGAGCTCGACGACATCTCCGGCTCGGGCCAGACCGAGGCGGCCCATTCGCTTTGCCACAACGTGCCCAAGTCGCGCCAGAAGCACCTGGAAGTCAAGGGCGCGGGCCACTACGGCATCTTCAGCGGCCGCCGCTGGAGGGACATCGTCTACCCGCAGGTCAAGGCCTTCATCCTGCAGAACAACGAAGGCCCGGGCCTGAAGGCTCCGGTGGCGAAGAAGGCAGCTGCGAAACCTGCCGCCCCGGCAGTCGTCAAAGCCGCCGCAAAGCCTGTCGCCAAAACAGCAGTCAAGCGCGCCCCCTCGAAGAAGGTGGCGCTCGCGCGGTGAGCCAGAGCGCGGCCGGCGGCCTGGCACAACAGCTCCACGCCGCCCTGCCCCAGACGCAGTGCACACGCTGCGGCTACCCCGATTGCGCGGCTTACGCGCAGGCCATGGCCGAAGGCGAGGCACAAATCAACCAGTGCCCGCCCGGTGGTGCCGAAGGCATCGCCCGGCTGGCCGCACTGACGGGCCGCGCCCTGCTGCCCCTGAACCCCGGCAACGGAATTGAAGGCCCGCGCAGTGTGGCCGTGATTGACGAGGCCTGGTGCATAGGCTGCACCCTGTGCCTGGACGCCTGCCCCACCGACGCCATCCTGGGAAGCAACAAGCGGATGCACACCGTGATCGAGCCGCAATGCACGGGCTGCGAGCTGTGCATCCCGGTCTGCCCGGTGGATTGCATCAGCCTGGAAAACGTGACAGGTGAACGCACAGGCTGGCAGGCCTGGTCGGCCCCGCTTGCCGCACAGGCGCTGGCGCGTTATGAATTGCACAGGCAGCGCCTGGCTGCCAGCGAACCCGACGTCGAAGCCGCCGCACCGGTGCAGGACCGCAAGCCGGCGGTGATCGCAGCCGCCCTGGCCCGCGCGAAGGCCCGGCGCCAGGGCTAGGCCGGCACCGCTTCAGGCAGCTTTCTGCAGCAGGCTCTTGTAAACGCCGCAGCCCACGTACATGCCCCCCAGCTTGACCACGTAGGACATCTTGGTCTGCACAGTGTGGGTCTGGGGGTTGGTGATGGCGTATTCGGCCCAACCCGGCTCCAGGTCGGCCTGGCGCACGATGGCCGCGAGCAGCGCAGCGCCGTCGACTCCGGGAATGTCCTGCACCCGCGTGCCCACTTTGGCCGGGTTGCCTCCGAAAGCCAGGTAGTGGCCTTCGCCATCCAGCACGAAAACGTACATGTCCCGGTCGTGGAAGTTGCCGGCCTTGTCGGTAATGCGCCGCAGGAAAGCATCGCGCACGGGATTGGCCTCGAAAGCCTGCCGGGCCCGCTCCACCAGCGCCACCGCCTCGCCGGCCGTGCCCTGCACCAGCCGGAAATGCGCGACGGAGCCCGATAGCGTGGAAGCACGCTCCTTCAGGTAGTTGGCCTGGTTGGCGGCCTCCTCCACCAGCTGCGCGTTGTGGCGGGTAATGGCGTCGAGTTCGCGCACCGCCGTCGAGATCTGGCCCAGGCCGGCGCTTTGCTCACCGGAAGCCTGCGAGATGCTCGACATGCTGGAGGCCACGGCGCGCACGCCTTCGACCACGCGCGAAATGCCGCCGCCCGCCGCCTGGATACGCAGTACGCTTTCTTCCACCTGGGCGGTCGAAGCCCGGATCAGCTTGCGGATCTGGGCCGCTTCGTCGCTGCAGCGGCGAGCCAGCCGGCGCACCTCGGAAGCCACCACTGCGAAGCCCCGGCCCTGCTCACCCGCCCGGGCTGCTTCCACGGCGGCGTTCAGGGCGAGCAGGTTGGTCTGGAACGCCACGTCGTCGATGATGCCCACGATGTCGCTCATGCGGCGCGTACCGCCCTGCACAGCGCCAATGGTTTCGACGGCCATGGCCATGGAGCGCTCGCCGTCCTCGGCGGCGCTGCGCACCTCGCCGGCCTGCGAATCGGCCATGCCGGCCGCCCGGGAGTTCTGCTCGACTGTGCCGGCAAGCTGGGCCACGCTGGCTGCCGTCTGCTCCAGGCTGCTGGCCTGCTGGTCGGTGCGCCCCTGCAGTTCCTGGTAACCGCGGGCCAGCCGGCTGCCGGCCTGCTCCACAAGCGCGGAACTGGTGCGCACGTCGGCCACGATGGCCGACAGGCGCGCCGAGGTGCGCGAAGTCATTTTTGCAAGCTGGGCAAGCTCGTCGCTCCCACCGGTGTCATGGGCGGCGCCGTCGAGCTTGCCTTGCTCCATCTGGCGCATGCGGTCGAGGATGACGTCCAGGTCGCTTGTGAAGCTGGCTGCGAAGGCAACCAGCAAGTAGAGCGCGAGCGCGGCGACCGCCGCGAATGCAGCGGCACCAATGGGCCCCGGCTGCCAGAGGGAAGCCAGCAGCGGCACCGCGAAAAGCGCCGCGAGGGCAGTGAGCTTGGCACGCAGGCGCAGGCGCCGCATCAGGCGCATGCCCGGCGCGAGTATCCACGAGATCAATTGACGTCCTTTGAAGTCAGAGGTCCGCGAAGGCGACGCCGGAGCGGTCGCGTTCAAAGCGGCGGAACAGCTCGGTGGCCAGTTCGCGCAGCTCGGCGTCGGCCAGCGTGTGCGCATGGCTGAGCTGGTTGAGCGCGTAACGCGGCTCGCAGAT